>JBEBJC010000063.1:0-16636 GCA_040080105.1 Myxococcota bacterium | reverse complement strand
CCCTGCTGACACGACACGCCAACCTCGCCCGATCGGAGTGACCCAGATGTCCACCCCTCCCACCGCCGCACACGCGTTCGACGCCGCCCACGCCGAGGCGTACGACCGGAACCTCGAGCGGATCCTGCCGATCAAGGACACGCTTCACCTGCTGCTCCGGTGGCACCTCGCCGGGCTCCCCGACCACGCCCGGGTGCTGGTGGTGGGCGCCGGCACCGGCGCCGAGGCGAGGTTCCTCGCGCCGCTCTACCCCGGCTGGCGGTTCACCCTGGTCGATCCCTCCGAGGCGATGCTCGAGGTCGCGCGGCGACACGCGGCGGCGGAGGGGTTCGCCGACCGGTGCACGTTCCACCCGGGCCTCGTGTCCTCGGTCGAGGACGGCCGGTTCGACGCGGCCAGCAGCGTGCTGGTCTCCCACTTCCTCACCAGCGCGGCCGACCGGCAGGCGTACTACGCCGAGATCGCCGCCCGGCTCGCGCCCGGGGGGCTGCTGTTCGAGGCCGCGTTGTGCGCCGACACCGACCACCCCACCTTCGGCGCCCTGATGGACCTGTGGCTCGCGGTGGCCGGGATGCCCGACGACCGGAGGGCCAGCTTCCGCGCCGCGTTCGGGAAGGGCCTCGCCGCGCACGGCCCGGCAGAGGTCGAGGGGATGCTCGCGGGAGCCGGGTTCACCGCTCCGGTCCAGTGCTTCCAGGCGGCGATCGTCCGGGGGTGGATCGCCCGGCGGTGAGGCGTGCGACACTGCGCGGCGGGGGTGTGGATGCTCACCGGGCTGTGGATCGCGTGCACCGACGGGACGTCGTCGCTCGACCGGTCCCCCTCGATCCCGTCCACGTCGGGGTCCGGCTCGCCGTCGACGAACGGCGGCTCGTCCGCGGGTCCCGCCGATCCGCCGCCGGGGTCGGGCGAGACGGGGGTGACCGCGTCCACCGGGGAGACCGGCGCGCCTGCCGATCCGTGCGCGGGGTACTCGTTCTGTGAGGGCTTCGAGGAAGGTGCTGCGGGCGAGACCCCGCCCGGCTGGACCGAGGCGTGGGGGTGGGACCCGAGCGGTTCGCGCGCGGTCCTGTCGACCGAGCAGAGCCACGGCGGCGCGCAGTCGCTGAAGGGAGCGGTCGGGACGAACGGCCAGTACCGCGTGTCGCGCCCGATCGACCCGGCGCTGGCCCAGCACCACTGGGGCCGGGTGTTCTACCTGGTCCAGACACCGGTGGCGCTCGACGGCCAGTACGTGCACAACACCTTCGTGGCGTTCGGGCGGCCGGACTCTTGCAACGGGGCGGAGTCCCGGGTCGTGGACACGGTGGTGGACCCGACCGGCGCCCACCAGTTCCTGTTCAACGTGCCGGACGACTCGTGCTGCGCGAGCTCGTCGTACGACTACGACTACGCGGGGGGCTGGCACTGCGCCGAGTGGTACGTCGACGGCGCGACCGAGAGCTTCCGGTTCTTCTCCGACGGGGTCGAGGTCACCGACCTGGCGTTCAGCGGGGTCGAAGGCGCGCACATCGACGAGTTCGACGAGATCATCGTCGGGTGGATCAACTACCAGTCGCCCAGCACCCCGAACGTGGGGTGGTTCGACGACCTCGTGCTCGACGACGCCCAGATCGGCTGCGACTGATCGGGTTACCGAGCCCGGATGTGGCTCCTGCTCCCGTCGCTCGCCTCCGCCGGCACCCAGTGTGCCGCCACCGACGGCTCGGGGATCCGGTTCCGCGAGTCGCAGCCCACCGGCGGCGCCCCGCCGAGGCCCGACACGGTGGTGCACTCGCTCGGGTGGTACGTGGGCGACACGCCGATCCACGAGGTGTCCCGCACGGCCGACGTCCCGCCGCCACTGCCCGAAGGGCGGCTCGACTGGCGGTGGGACCCGGCGTCCACCCAGGTGCTGTCGAGCTCTCGAACCGAGTGGTCGTCGCACACGGTGTACACCGCGACGGTGCGCCTGTTCACCCGCGACGGCAGTCCGCTCGGCGGCGGTCTGACGGAGTCCTCGCGCTCGGTGGTGCTGCGGTGCGAGCGAGACGAGGCCTGGGGCATGCCGTGAGCACCTCGCCACCGGCGGGGAATCATCTGGCTTTCATCGAGACTAATGCAGTACTTCACTGCGTTGTCGACAACGGGCGTGGTCAACGCTAATTCCTAATTGCGAATCAACCGCAAGTAGGAATTATGCGCAACACGGAACGGACCCAGCCCCGGCTCGACCACCTCACCGCGACTGTGAAGGCGGCGGGCGTCAAGCTCACGCCGCAGCGGCTCGAGATCTTCCGCGAGCTGGTGCAGACCGACGCCCACCCGGACGCCGAGACCGTGTTCCGGGCGGTGCAGGAGCGGATGCCCACCGTGTCGCTCGACACCGTGTACCGCACGTTGTGGATGCTGCACGACCTGGGGCTGGTGACCACCCTCGGGCCGCGCCGCGACAGCGTCCGGTTCGACGCGAACCTCGACCGCCACCACCACTACGTGTGCGTGCGGTGTGGCCTGGTCCGCGACTTCGTCGACGAGGCGCTCGACGATCTCGCGGTGGCCGACGACGTGAAGCAGCTCGGCAGCGTGCTGGGCGCCCACGTCGAGGTGCGCGGGATCTGCGAGGCATGCCTGACCGCCGGACCTCCGACCTCGAACCCACAGGAGTGACCATGAGCCACACGACCCGCGCGCCGGGCAAGTGCCCGGTGATGCACGGTGCCCACACCACCGCCGCGACCTCGCCCACCGACTGGTGGCCGGACGCGCTGCAGCTCGACATCCTCCACCAACACGACCACAAGACCGACCCCCTCGGGCCGGACTTCGACTACCGCGAGGCGCTGAGGTCCCTCGACTACCCGGCGCTCGAGCGGGACCTGCGCGCGTTGATGACCGACAGCCAGCCGTGGTGGCCGGCGGACTGGGGCCACTACGGCGGGCTGATGATCCGGATGGCGTGGCACGCCGCGGGCACGTACCGCGTCGCCGACGGCCGGGGCGGCGCCGGCACCGGCTCGCAGCGGTTCGCGCCGCTGAACTCGTGGCCCGACAACGTGAACCTCGACAAGGCGCGCCGCCTGTTGTGGCCGATCAAGCGGAAGTACGGCAACCAGATCAGCTGGGCCGATCTGATCGTGCTCGCCGGCACGGTCGCGTACGAGTCGATGGGGCTGAAGACGTTCGGGGTGGCGCTCGGCCGCGCCGACGTGTGGCACCCGGAGAAGGACACGTACTGGGGCTCGGAGAAGGACTGGCTCGGGTCGAACCGGTACGACGGCGCCGACCGCCAGACGCTGGAGAACCCGCTCGCGGCGGTGCAGATGGGGCTGATCTACGTGAACCCGGAGGGCGTCGGCGGGCAGCCCGATCCGCTGCGCACCGCGCACGACGTGCGGCTGACCTTCGCCCGGATGGCGATGAACGACGAGGAGACCGTCGCGCTCACCGCCGGCGGCCACACGGTCGGCAAGGCACACGGCAACGGCGACGCCAGCGGGCTCGGGCCGAACCCGGAGGCGGCGGAGCTCGAGCAGCAGGGGCTCGGCTGGAGCGACCCGGCGGGGAACGGGATCGGGCGCCACACCGTGTCGAGCGGGCTCGAGGGCGCGTGGACCACCCACCCCACCCGGTGGGACAACGGGTACTTCGAGATGTTGCTCGGGCACGAGTGGAAGCTCGACAAGAGCCCGGCCGGCGCGTGGCAGTGGGTGCCGGTGCACATCGAGGAGCACGACAAGCCGGTCGACGTGGCGGATCCGTCGATCCGCTGTATGCCCATCATGACCGACGCCGACATGGCGATGGTGATGGACCCGGCGTACCGGGTGATCTCCGAGCGGTTCCGCCGCGACCCGGCGTACTTCTCCGAGGTGTTCGCCCGGGCGTGGTTCAAGCTCACCCACCGCGATCTCGGCCCGAAGTCGCGGTACCTCGGCCCGCGGGTGCCGGCCGAGGACCTGCTGTGGCAGGACCCGGTGCCGAAGGGCAGCGCCACGTGGGACGTGGCGTCGGTCAAGGAGCAGGTCCGCCGCAGCGGGCTGTCGATCGGTGACCTGGTCGCGACCGCGTGGGACAGCGCCCGCACGTTCCGCGGCTCCGACAAGCGCGGCGGGGCGAACGGCGCGCGGATCCGGCTGGCGCCGCAGCGAGGCTGGGTGGGCAACGAGCCCGAGCGGCTCGCCCGGGTGCTCGGCGCGCTCGAGCCCATCGCAGCCGCGGCCGGCGCGAGCGTGGCGGACGTGATCGTGCTGGCAGGGAACGTCGGTGTCGAACAAGCGGCGCTCGCCGCCGGGTTCGCGGTCACCGTGCCGTTCACCCCGGGCCGCGGAGACGCGACCGACGCGATGACCGACGCGGCCTCGTTCGAGGTGCTGGAGCCGATCCACGACGGCTACCGCAACTGGTCGAAGCAGGACTACACGGTCAGCCCGGAGCGGCTGATGCTCGACCGCACGCAGCTGATGGGCCTCACCGCGCCCGAGATGACGGTGCTGGTCGGCGGGATGCGGGTGCTCGGGACGAACCACGGCGGCGCTCGCCACGGGGTGTTCACCGACCGGGTCGGCGCGCTGACCACCGACTTCTTCGTGAACCTGACCGACATGCAGCTCCGGTGGACCCCGTCGGGAGACGGCACCTACGTGGTGCGCGAGCGCAGCACCGGCGCCGCGCGGTGGACCGCCACCCGGGTCGACCTCGTGTTCGGGTCGAACTCGATCCTGCGCGCCTACGCCGAGCTGTACGCGCAGGACGACGGCCACCAGCGGTTCGTGCGCGACTTCGTGGCCGCGTGGGTCAAGGTGATGGAGCTCGACCGGTTCGACCTCCACCCGTAGGTCGTCGGTGCAGGCTAGTTCTGGAGGCGGGTGATGGTGATCACCCACGCATCGCTCTGCAACGTGAAGGGTCCCGGGGGCGGATCGGTCGAAGTGAAGAACTCGATCGGGAACGGCACGAGCAGAGTCTCGTCCGTGACCGATCCGTCCATTTCCTCGGTCGTGGACCCACAGTCTCCCTCGCCGATCCCGACGGTGTAGTCGGGCAGGGTCCGGGTCCCCACGAGCACCGCCATCGTTACCATGGGCATCGCGCGGTCGACCCGCAACGCGTCGAACGGCCCGTGCAGGACCGGCTGGATACAGTCCTCTCGGATGTCCGAGACGTTCGACGCGCCGCTCTCGAGGTTCTCCACCTCGAGCTCGAGGCCGTAGGTCGCGACCGCGGACCACGGCAGCAGGAACCGGAACCCGTCGGTCAACGTCGCCTCGACGAACGGCGCGATGAGCGTCCGGTCCGAGAGGGACCCCTCCACCAGGTAGGTGGGCTCGTCGTCCACCACCCGGACGTTCGAAACGAGCAGCACCTTGGCGGGTGTCCGGGTGAACGGGTCGAGCTCCGCGCTGACCGCGACGACGTCGGGCGACGGCTTCTGCTGGGGCGCTGCGTAGGTGGCGGTGCGGTGGTCGCCCGCGATGGTGCCGGTCGACCCTGCGCCGCCGGTGACGCCGTTCACCGACCAGTCGCGCACCGGCGTGGGGAGGGGGTACAGCCCGTCGATCTCACCGCACTCGTACCCGAGCAGCCCAGCGGGATCCGGCCACCAGCACTGCTGGACCTCGAGGTCGAGGCTCGCCCCCACCTTGACGGTGGCAGCCCCGGGTCGGAGGCTCGCGCCTGCCACGAGCGACCAGTCGCTGAGGTGGTCGGTCTCGACCGTGATCGACGCCTCGGCAGGGTCGAGCTCCGGCGCGTCGCTCGCGGCCCACACGCCGGTGTCGAGCTGCCACCCGATCAGCAGCGCCTCCGCCGCGGTTCCGGCCAGCTGGTCCTCGGTGTACGTGAACGTCACCCGCAGCGGCTCGGCGAAGTCGAGGTCGGGCCCGAGCCGGATCGCGTCGCCGAGCGCCGCCGGGGCAGTCGATCGGATCGGCGTGGCGCTGAACGTGGTGTCCGCAGGGACCGCGCCCGGGGGCACCGTCACCGTGACTGGGCCGGCCACCAGCGTGCCTCCGTCGGACCCGATCACGACCTCGGTGGGCTCGCCGAGCGGCTCGCCGACCGGGGCGACCCACGGCTGGGCCTCTCCTCTCGGCGTCGGTTCACTCGTCACACACGACAACAGCTAGTGGTACGACAACACGAGCACCCCCTCGGTGGTCGGGGGAGACGCGCCCGTCGCGCGGGCCATTCGAAGGTTCGTCGAAACTATCGACAGATCGTGACGTGCGCAGCGCGCGCTGGCCGGTCAGCGATTCGGGTCACTCAGTTCCCAGCTCACGATCAGCGCTCCGTGTTGCGCGAGGTGCAGCTCCCCGCTGGCGGTGGCCGGGTCGATCGTGCCGGTCAGCGAGACCAGACCGAGGTCGTTGCTCCCGACGTCGTCCACGTCGAGCGACAACACCGCGACCCACGGGTCGGACGCGGTCACCTCGAGCGCGGTGGGCCCGCCCACGTCGATCGTGCCGTCCCTGGCCTGCAACCGGACGTTGGCCTCCACCAGGAACCCGGCCGCACACGCGGCGCCTTGCTCCCGGGTGGCCGCGCCGGGCTCGAACGACACCGTGCCCGGGAGGAGCTCGTTCGCGACGGTGCGGAGCTCCCCGTCGAGGTCGTTCAGCGCGTCGAGCCGCTGCGAGACCTCCCCCGGGGTGACCCCGTCGACCACATCGTCGGGCGCCATGTCCACCGTCTCACACGGGGGCTGGGCGTCCACGCAGCCCGCCGCCCCGACCAGGACCGTCCACCACATCTGGCCTCCGCGGGGAGTGTATGCCGAAGGGGCTACGGGCGCCCGAGGTACGCCGCGAGGTGTCGGCCGGTCAGCGTGCGGTTCGCCGCCACCAGCGCGGCAGGGGTCCCTTCGAACACGATCCGCCCGCCCTCGTGGCCGGCCCCGGGGCCGAGGTCGATGATCCAGTCGGCGTGTGCCATCACCGCCTGGTGGTGCTCGATCACCACCACCGACTTCCCCGAGTCGACCAACCGATCGAGCAGCCCGAGGAGCTGCTGCAGGTCGGCCAGGTGCAGGCCCGTGGTGGGCTCGTCGAGCACGTACACGCTGCCGTCGGTGGCCATCTCGGTCGCGAGCTTCAGCCGCTGCCGCTCGCCGCCCGACAACGTGTCGAGGCGCTGGCCGAGCCGCAGGTACCCGAGCCCCACGTCGCACAGCCGCTGCAGGATCGCCCGCGCGGCCGGGATGCGGGCCTCACCGGCGGAGAAGAACGCGAGCGCCTGGTCCACCGGCAGGTCGAGCACGTCGGCGATGTTGTGCCCCCCGAGCTGGTACTGGAGCACCGACGCCTGGAACCGGCGCCCGGCGCAGTCCTCGCACACCGTGGTGACGCTCGCCATGGCCCCCAGATCGGTCTCGATCATCCCGGCCCCGTTGCAGGTTTGGCAGGCGCCTTCGGAGTTCGCGCTGAACAGCGCCGGCTTCACCCCGTTGGCCTTCGCGAACGCCTTGCGGATCGGCTCGAGCAGATCGGTGTAGGTGGCCGGGTTGCTGCGCCGGGAGCCGCGGATCGCCGTCTGGTCGACGGTCACCACCCCTGGTCGGCCGCACACCGAGCCGTGGATCAGCGAGCTCTTGCCCGAGCCCGCCACCCCGGTGACCACCACCAGCACCCCGAGCGGGATGTCCACGTCCACGCCCTTGAGGTTGTGGGTTCTGGCCCCGCGGATCTGGAGCGCGCCCGTGGGGGCCCGGACGGCGGCCTTCAGCGTCGCGCGGGTGTCGAGGTGCTGCCCGGTGAGGGTGCCGCTCCGGCGCAGGTCGGCGACCGTGCCTGCGAACACGACCTCGCCGCCGGCCTTCCCCGCGCGCGGACCGAGGTCGATCACGTGGTCGGCGATGTCGATGACCTCGGGCTTGTGCTCGACCACCAGCACGGTGTTCCCCTTGTCGCGCAGCCGCCGCAACAGCTCGTTCATCCGCTGGATGTCGTGCGGGTGCAGCCCGATGGTCGGCTCGTCGAACACGTAGGTCACGTCGGTGAGCGACGACCCCAGGTGGCGGATCATCCTCGTCCGCTGCGACTCGCCGCCCGACAGGGTTCCGGACGGCCGCTCGAGGCTCAGGTAGCCCAGGCCGATCTCCACGAACGAGTCGAGGGTGTGGCGCAGGCTGGCCAACAGCGGCGCGACCGACGGCTCCTCGATCCCGCGGACCCACTCGGCGAGCTCGGTGATCTGCATCCGGCACGCGTCGGCGATGCTGACGCCGCCGATCTTCGACGACCGCGCCCCTTCACTTAGGCGGGTCCCCTCGCAGTCCGGGCAGGTGGTGAAGGTGACGGCCCGCTCCACGAACACCCGGATGTGCGGCTGCAGCGCGGCCACGTCCTTCGACAACATCGACTTCTGCAGCTTCGGGATCAGCCCCTCGTAGGTGAGGTTGATGTTCCCGATCTTCACCTTGACCGGGTCGCTGTACAGGAACGACTGGCGCTCCTTGGCGGTGTAGTCGCGGATCTTCTTGTTCGGGTCGAGGAACCCGGACTCGGTGAAGATCCGGACGTACCAGCCGTCGGCGGTGTACCCGGGGATGGTGAGCGCGCCCTCGGCCAGCGACTTCGAGTCGTCGTACAGCTGCGCCAGGTCGATGTCGTTGACCGTGCCCATCCCCTCGCACCGCGGGCACATCCCCCCGGTCCGGCTGAACGTGCGCTTCTCGGCCTTCCCGTCGCCCACGGTGATCGACCCCACCCCCTGGACCGACGGCACGTTGAACGAGTACGCGTTCGACGAGCCGATGTGCGGCTGGCCGAGGCGGCTGAACAACACCCGCAGCATCGCGTTCGCGTCGGTCGCGGTCCCCACGGTGGAGCGGGCGTTCGCGCCCATCCGCTCCTGGTCGACCAGGATCGCCGGCGTGAGCCCCTCGAGCACGTCGACCTCGGGCCGGCCGAGGGTGGGCATGAACCCCTGCACGAACGCGCTGTACGTCTCGTTGATCAGCCGCTGCGACTCGGCTGCGATCGTCCCGAACACCAGGGACGACTTGCCCGAGCCGGACACGCCGGTGAACACGGTGAGCCGGCGCTTGGGGATCTCTACCGTCACATCCTTGAGGTTGTTCTCACGGGCGCCGCGGACCCGGATCAGGTCGTGGCTGTCGGCGGGGTGTGCCATGGCCGGTCCTCCGCTCGCCGCGTAGCACGGTCGACGGCACCACCGCCCGGGACGTCACCGGTCGATCCCCTCCGCCACTCGCCACTCGCGCACCAACGACCGCCTCCGCCGGGGGTACCGCTCGGCGAGCACCTCGAGCTCGGTGATCCGGTCGGCGCGGAAGTGGCGGAACCCGGCCCGCAGCTCGCACCACCCGACCAGGATCCGCACCCGGTCCATGAACGCGAGCGCGATCGGCCACACCACCCGCTCCGAGCCGGCTCCGGCGCCGTCGGCGTATCGGATCCGGACCTTGTGCTCGTCCCGCAGCGCGCCGCGCAGCACCGGCAGCGCGCGGGTCTCCGGCAGATCGGCCGAGGGGCCCACCACCAGCGCCGACTCCCACAGCTCGGCCCGCCGCTCCGGCGGCAGCGCGGCCCCGATCCGGCCGAGGGCGGCGCGCGCGGCGTCGGCGAGCGTCGGGTCGCCGCGATCCGCCACCCACCGGAGGCCGAGCGCGATCGCGTCGAGCTCGGCGTCGGGGAAGGTGAGGGGAGGCAGCAGGTAGCCGGGCCGCAGCACGTACCCGATCCCGGCTTCGCCCTCGATCTGCGCCCCTTGTTCCTGCAGCGTGGCGATGTCGCGGTCCCCCGTGCGCAGGCTCACGCCGAGCTCGGCCGCGAGCGCGGCGCCGGACACGGGGGCGCGGCGGCGGTGGAGCGCGTCGAGCAGGGACAACAACCGGGGGGCGCGTGCCATGACGGGAGGTATCCCACACGCTGCTGACAGGATCTGTCAGGAGCCCATCCTATGGGTCCCTCACCGGCGCGCTGGAGCGCCGGCGCTGCCCCGGAGTTGCCCATGTCCCCGATCGACTTCGTCCTGTACTACGTCTCCGACGTCGCCCGCGCTGCTGCGTTCTGGTCCCAGGTGTTCGGCGGCCCGCCGGTCGAACAGTCTCCGGGGTTCGCGATGTTCGTCCTCCCGAGCGGCGTGAAGTTCGGGCTGTGGCGGCGCGCCGACGTCCTCCCGATCGCGGCGGCGCCCGGCGGCGCGGAGGTCGCGATCGCGCTCGGGTCGGCCGAGGCGGTGGACGCCGCACACGACAGGTACCGGAGCCTGGGGCTGCAGGTGCTGCAGCCGCCGACCGCGATGGACTTCGGCTACACATTCACCGCCGCCGACCCCGACGGGAACCGGATCCGGCTGTTCGTGCCCCAGGGCTGAGGTGGGGCTCGCGCGCCCGCCGGTGTTACCCCGAGCGAGTGAACCTCACGTCGCCGCCCCCTCCGCCGCGCACCGGGAGCCCCGGACCGGCCCGGCAGGCCAAGCCCGAGTCACCCACCCGCCGCGCGCTGCGCCACTTCCGCGACCGGATGCTCGCCGGCGTCGCGGTGGTGGCCCCGGTGTGGGTCACCGTGGTCGCGGTGGCGTTCCTGTTCCGCATCGCCCGCTCCGGGTCGTTGTGGTTGATCACCGGCGCGTTGTCGAGCCCGATCGGCGCGCCGCTGCTCGCGATGCTCGGGACCGACACCGCGTCGTGGAAGGCCTCCGGGCTCGACGCGCTGCCGGTGCACGGCGAGTGGCTGGTGTCGCTGCTCGCGATCCTGCTCACCGTCGCCACGGTGTACGGCGCAGGGCTGTTCAGCATGTTCGTGGTGGGGCGCCGCGCGATCCGGCTGGTCGAGCGGGTGGTCGAGCAGGTGCCGCTGGTGGCCACGGTGTACGGGGCGAGCAAGCAGGTGGTGGACTCGATCACCAACGACGAGAACCAGCCGTTCCACGAGGTGGTGCTGATCGGGTTCCCGACCACCGACGTGCGGTCGATCGGGTTCGTCACGAAGCGGTGGACCACCCCCGACGGCCAGCCCTACGCGGCGGTGTTCGTCCCGACCACCCCGAACCCGACCTCGGGGTT
This sequence comes from Myxococcota bacterium, assembly GCA_040080105.1. GTDB lineage: Bacteria > Myxococcota_A > UBA796 > UBA796 > JACKER01. Next base: position 5,628 of record JBEBJC010000063.1, on the reverse strand, counting down.
CCTGCTGGTGGTGAACCCGGCCGCGATCCAGAACATCCCGATGTCGGTGGACGAGGCGGTAGCGGTGGTGATGTCGGGCGGGGTGTTGCTCAAGGAGCTGCAGCAGGTGCCGGTCCCGCGCTCGGCGTAGCTCCGTCGAGGGTCAGCCGTCGAACCACGGGTCTCCCCACCGCTCGGCGACCCACGGGCCGTCGTGGGCCCACCCGTCCGGTCCACAGTCCACCGGCGCGAACCACCCGAGCGGCGACCGGAGCCGGTGCGAGCAGGTGAAGTCCGGGCTGCCCTCGTCGTTCCATTCACACGACCGCAGGGCGAAGTGCGCCCGGTACACCGCCACCTCGCGGCACCGGCCCGCCTCGATCGGGACCACGTCGACCACCGCCACCGCGACCCACACGGCCGACACCACCAGGCCAACGGACACCGCGGCGACGGCCGAGCCCGCGACGGAGCCCCGACGGGCCGTCACGGGCGGCGGGCGGTCACCAGGAAGATCGGCCACGACCGACCGTCCTTGTGCACCTCGGTCGCGGTCTCGAACGCCACCTCGACGAACCCGGCTGCGGTGAGCAGCCCGCCGAGCGCCTCCCGGTCGAAGCCGGCGTGGAACACCCCCTCGGCGCCGGGCGGGTGGAACGTGCCGTCTTCCGCGTCGAGGTCGGCGAGCGCGACCCGCCCGCCGGGCCGCAGTTGGTCGAACAGCGCCCGGGCGAGCCCGGCGGTGTCCTGCACGTGGTGCATCGCCATCGCGCTGACCACCAGGTCGACCTCGACCCCGAGCTTCTCCACCAGCAGATCGTGGCGGTGCGGGGTGACCCGGCCGCGGAGCTCCGCCTTGCCGGCGAGCTGCGCGAGCATCGCCTCGGACACGTCGACCGCGTGGATGTGGGCCACGTGCGGCGCGATCCCGGCGCTCACGAGACCGGTCCCGGCCCCGAAGTCCAGCACGACCCACTTCGGGTCGAGCGGTACCCGGGCGCACATCGCGCGGACCACACCCTCGGAGATCTGCGCTGGGACGGGGCGGCTGTCCCAGTCGGCGGCCTTGTCGCTGAACAGGTCGGGCATGGCCCGCCCATAACCCACGGCGGCGGGGCTCCCCCAAAACCGCCCGGTTCGACATGCGGCGACAGTAGTAATAAGAGGCCGCTCCCCCGAGCCACCCAAACCACCGAGGTCGACGATGACGTACCGAATTGCGCTGCTGGCGCTCCTGGCTGCCTGCAACGGCGACAAGACCACCGACACGGACACCGGGGACACCGAGACCGACACCGACACCGACACCGACGCGGACGCGGACACGGACACGGACGCCGACAGCGACAGTGACACCGACGCGGACGCCGACACCGACACCGACGCGGACACCGACACCGCGAACGACACCGGCAACGACACCGGCAACGACACCGGCGCGGTCGATGCCGTTGGGCTGGCGCTCGAGGCCGCCGGGTTCGTGATCCACTCGTCGTACGAGCTTTACGGCACTTGGTACTACGAGCTCGACTTCGACCAGCTCAACGACCACGGCGACCCGACGAAGGGCGTGCACACCCACCACCTCACCCTGATCCACCGCGGCTTCGATCGCCCGATGAACGTGGTGTCGACCGGCTACCAGAACTACTTCGGGTTCTACGAGCTCGATCTCACGGCGTCGCTCGAGGCGAACCAGCTGGTGCTCGACAAGCGGTTCCACAACGGCCAGGGCACCGACTGGACCCTGTTCACCCGCGAGCAGGTCGCCGCCGACGCGCACGAGGTGATCACCCGGCTGAACACGCTGTACGTGGCGCCGTGGATCTCCTCCGGCATCAGCAACGGCGGGATCGACGTGGTGAACTTCCGCGCCCTGTACCCCGACGACGTGGTCGGGACGGTCGCCCTCGGCTCGCCGTTCATGGAGCCCGACGACCAGCGGTTCCTCGGGTTCTTCGACACCGTGGACCAGGTGTGCCAGGACAAGCTGGAGGCGATCCAGTTCGCGGTGCTCGGCGACCGCCGCGCCGCGGTCGAGCCGCTGATCGACCTGAAGACCGCCGCGTTCTACGACACGTTCACCCGGGTCGACAGCGGGGCCGCGTACGAGGCCGCCGGGCTGTCGTACCCGTGGCTGTTCTGGCAGTACTGGGGCGCCCAGACCGACTGTGACGTGCTGCCCGACCCGGTCGTGGCGACCGACGACGAGCTGGCGAACGAGTTCTACGGCAAGGTGAACGTGTTCGGCGCGTTCCCGATGTCCGACAACTACCTGACCTTCTTCTCGGCGTACTTCTACGAGGTCCAGCAGAACACCGGCTGGCCGGCGCTCCCCCGCACCGAGCTCGAGCTCGCGGGCCTGATCCCGCCCGGGCTGGTCGACATGGAGAAGGGCCTGGTGGCCGAGGGCCTGACCCCGCCCGTGTTCGACGAGGTCGCGAACGACCTGCTGATCGACTACGCGCTGAACGGTCACGACGTGATCTTCATCTACTCGGACAGCGACCCGTGGGCGACGGGCGCGGTCGATCTGACGCTCGGGACCGGCACGAACTCGGAGTACTGGGTCGTGAACGGGAACCACAACTCGGACATCTACGAGCTCGAGGCCGCCGACCTGGCGGCGGTGTTCACCACCCTCGAGGCCTGGACCGGCGTCACTCCGCAGTAGCACCCGTACGAGCCGGGGCGGGACCCCTGGACCGGCGCCCGCTGCGTGTTGCGGCGGGCCGGCCCTCCACCCCGCCCGGGCTTCCTCGTCGCCCAGCCGACGACCGCGTATCCCTCGGGCGGAGGGTTACGAGGTGCATGGGAGGGACGATGACGGCGAGGACCGCGCCGCGCACGCCGTCGGTCGCGTATCCCGAGTCGGACGGCCGGCCGGTGGGTGAGAGCGGCCGGCACGCGTACGCCTACCGCGACCTGATCCCGACGCTCGAGCACCGGTTGCGTGACCGAGACGACGTCTACGTAGGTGGCAACCAGTTCTTGTACTGGGTGGAGGGCGACCCCACCCAGGTGGTGTGCCCCGACGTGTTCGTGGTCGTGGGACGCCCCCGCCGGCCGCTGCGGGACACGTGGCGCGTGTGGGACGAGGGCGGCGTCGTACCCACGTTCGTGCTCGAGCTCACCTCGGCGTCCACGCGGATCATGGATCAGGGGGCGAAGCGAGGCCTGTACGCTGCCCTGGGGGTCCGCGAGTACGCGATGTTCGACCCGCGCGGGGAGTACCTCGTCCCTCGCCTTCGGCTGTGGCGCCTCGCCGACGGTGACTGGGTCGAGGTCGTATCCGCGTCGTTCGGAGCGTGGAGCGAGGTGATCGGGGCGTTCTTGGTGCCGGACCCCGCCGACGAGCCTGTGGTGCGGCTGCGCGAGGCAGACGGAACCTGGGTGCCCCGCCTGGTGGTGCAGGCGGCGCGCGCCGAGCAGGCGCTCGCGGACGCCGAGCGGGCCCACACAGACGCCGAACGAGCGCGCGCCGAGGCCCTCCAGGCGCGCGCCGAGGCCCTCCAGGCGCGCGCCGAGGCCGACGCACTGCGGGCCGAGCTCGAACACCTGCGGCGCAGTTAGCGCGGTCGCGAAGACGGGGGACCCCGCCCCGGCGCCCCCGAGGGTACGTGGGTCGGATGACCACTCCCATCGGCCGCTCTCACGTCGTCGGCGAGGCCACCTCGCTGTCCGACCTCACGTTGTCCGAGTGCCTCGACGCCACCGCCGCCCGGCTCCCGGATCGCGAGGCGGTGGTGTTCGTCGAGGCCGGCGTCCGCTGGACCTGGGCCGAGCTGCGCCACCAGGCCGATCGGCTCGCGGGCGGGCTGCTCGCGCTCGGGTACGCCCCGGGCGACCGGCTCGGGATCTGGTCGCCGAACCGGCCCGAGTGGATCCTCGCCCAGTACGCGACCGCCCGGATCGGGGTGGTCCTGGTGAACCTGAACCCGGCGTACCGGTCGGTCGAGCTCGACTACGCGCTGCGCAAGGTCGGGTGTAAGGGCGTGATCACCGCCCCGTCGTTCAAGACCAGCGACTACCTGGCCTTGCTGCAGGGGGTCGTCCCCGAGCTCGCGACCTCCGCCCACGGCTCGCTCGAGAGCCCGTCGTTCCCGTTGCTGCGTCACGTGGTGCGGATGGGCACAGAGCGCACCCCGGGGATGTCGAACTTCGACGACCTGCTGGCGAGCGTCGACGACGCCTCGGTCGCGCGCGCGAGGGCGGTCGGCGCCACCCTTCGGCGCGACGACCCGATCAACCTCCAGTTCACCAGCGGCACCACCGGCCACCCGAAGGGGGCCACGCTCACCCACCGGAACCTGGTGAACAACGCCCGCGACGTGGCCGAGCGGATGGCGCTGCGCGAGGGAGACCGCCTGTGTGTCCCGGTGCCGCTGTACCACTGCTTCGGGATGGTGATGAGCTCGCTCGCGTGCGCGGTGACCGGCGCGACGATGGTGTTCCCGGGTGAGGGGTTCGACGCCGGCTCGGTGCTGCGCGCGGTGCACGCCGAGCGGTGCACCCACCTGCAGGGCGTGCCCACGATGTTCATCGCCGAGCTCGACCACCCCGAGTTCACCACGTTCGACCTGTCGAGCCTGCGCGGCGGGATCATGGCGGGCAGCCCGTGCCCGGTCGAGGTGATGCGGCGCGTCACCACCGAGATGCACCTGCGCGAGATCACGATCGCGTACGGGATGACCGAGACGAGCCCGGTGTCGTTCCAGAGCACGGTCGACGACCCGCTCGAGCGGCGCGTCTCGACCGTGGGGCGGGTGATGCCGAACCTCGAGGTGAAGATCGTCGACCCCGACGGCCAGCTGGTCCCGGTGGGGGAGAAGGGCGAGCTGTGCACCCGCGGGTACAGCGTGATGTCGGGCTACTGGGACGACGCCGAGCGCACCGCGGACGCGGTCCGGGACGGCTGGATGCACACCGGCGACCTCGCGACGATCGACGCCGAGGGGTACTGCAACATCGTCGGGCGGGTGAAGGACATGTTGATCCGCGGCGGCGAGAACGTGTACCCGCGCGAGGTCGAGGAGTTCCTGTTCGGCCACCCGGCGGTCGCCCAGGCGCAGGTGTTCGGGGTGCCCGACCCGAAGTACGGCGAGGAGGTGTGCGCGTGGATCGTGCTCAAGCCGGGCGCCGCGTCGACCGAGGACGAGATCCGGGAGTACTGCCGCGGCCGGATCTCCCACTACAAGGTGCCGCGGTACGTGCGGTTCGTGCCGGAGCTCCCGATGACGGTGACCGGCAAGGCCCAGAAGTTCGTGATGCGGGACCGGATGATCGCGGAGCTCGGCCTGCACGAGGAGCGGACCGCGTAGCCTACGGGAACCACCGGGTGAACACCTCGAGGTTCCGCCGGTCGCGCGCGTTGCGCGCGAGCACCGCGAACACCACCCGCGCGAACGAGCCCGCGAACCGCCCGGTGAGCGCGTGGTGGAACGCGTGCGCCGCCACCTCGGGGTCACCGCCGAACGCGCCGCAGCCCCACGCGCCGAGCACCACGGTGTCCTGCGCGTGTGCCTCGGCCACCGCCAGCACCGTGGCGGCCCTGCGGGTGAAGGTCGCGGCGAGCAGCGGGAGGTCGGGTTCGGCGAGCGCCCGGGTGTTCGGCGCGGGCGAGGTGAGCACCGACGCCGAGAACGGCGC
>JBEBJC010000896.1:0-3760 GCA_040080105.1 Myxococcota bacterium | reverse complement strand
CCCCACACGTGCGGGCGCCGCTCGACCGGCAGCCCGTCGATCGCCGCGCGGACCCGGGCCGGGTCGGCGGTGCGCACGAACCACAGGGCCCGCCCGACCCCGTTGTCGAACGCCTCGGCGGCGGCGTCGGTTCGGCGCGGGGCCCGCCCGCCGCGATCCACCGTGTCCTCCGGGTGGAACAGCGCCTCGTGGAACCCGAACCCGTCCCACGCGAGCCAGTGGTACGTCGGGTCGAGCTGCGCGGTCACCGCGGCGTGCCGTACCGGCAGCCGCGCCATCGCCCACCCGGCGCCGATCTGGACGATGTAGTGGTGGGCGTAGGCCGCGGCGAGGAACCGCCGGAGCAGGTCCCCGCCGGCGATCTGCACCCGCAGGGCTGCCCCCATCCCGGCCCCTTCGTACGCGAACCCGCGCCGCTCGGGGTCGTGCGCGTCGAGGGTCTCGAGCAGCGCCTCGACCGTCGGCGCGCCGAGCCCGGCGTGGTACCCGGCGGCGAAGCTGTCGACGATCGCGGTCAGCCGCTCGCGGACCTCGGGCGGGGCGGGCTCGAACCGACGCAGCACCGGCTCGAGCCTGCGGGGGCCGAGCCCCATCAGCGCCACCCGCATCTTTCCGGTCCAACCTACCTGTTCGTTCGTCACGGGTGCTCCTCGGTGCCGGCCCGTTCGGGCCGCGGGGGTTCGCGGACCGCGAGCGCGGGCCACGCCGACGCGCCGGTGAACGCGGCGCGGATCCGCCCGACGGCGAGCCGGGCGCCGTCGCGGGTGTACTGGACGGCGAGCTCGAGCTCGGGCCCTTCCTGCCGCTCGAGGTGCAGCGCGACCTCGATCGGATCGAACGGCATCGACTCGCGCAAGAACTCGAACGCGGTCGAGCCCACGGTGAACCGGCCGCGGTGCCCGGGGGAGAGCCACGCGCGGTGGTGCTCGTACAGCCACTGGTCGAGCACTCGGGCCGGCCAACGGAAGTAGTTCGCGTAGTACACGTTGCCCACGGCGTTGCCGTCGAGGGTGCCGGTGTCGAACCGGCCGCGGGTCAGCACCGGCCCGAGCGGCAGCCCGACCGCGCGCGGGACCGGGAGCGTGCGCGCGGCGGAGAGCTCGCCCAGGAACGCCTGCAGGACCGGCGGGAACGGCGCTCCCCGCACCGCGCCGTGCCCGGTGATCTCGACCCACGCGAACCGCTGAGACGCGATCCCGACCCGCTGTGGCCCGTCGGGGCCGAGCCGGTCGAACGCGAACCCGAGCGAGCACGTGGTGGGCAGGAGCTCCTCGACCCAGGTGGTGGCCTCGATCCCGTCCAGCGCGCCGGCGTCGCCCACCCGCTCGACCCGGGCGCTCTGGGTCACCATCCCGACCCGCCCGGTGGCGAGCTGCTCGCGCAGCGGCCCGCGCACGCCGGCCAGCGCGAGCTCCCGCAGCCGGCCCATCCAGGTCGCGAGCACGTGTGCAGGCACACACCCGTCCGGCCCGCTCGCGTCGTCGAACGACACCACGAACCGCGTCTCCATCCGATCGGGCGCGCCGCGCACCAGGCGCACCCGGTGGGCGCTCGGGTCGACCCACGCCGCCGTCGCGGAGGCGACCGGGGCGGGCCGCGCCACCGCCAGCACCCGCACCGGGCCCCGCGGCAGGTGGATCGACCAGGTGAGCACCTCCCACCGCTGGTCTCCCTCGACCGCGACGAACGGGACGAGCTCGCCGTCGCGTGGCCCGGCCGACAGCGACGGGGCCCGCGCCCCGGCCTTGAACAGCGCCTCGGTCGCGGCCCACACCCGGGTTCCGTCCAGGTCGTCGCCCGGGAGCGTCCCGCGGCGTGGGCCGAGCAGCGCGTCCCAGTCGCGCGCGGCGACCGGCTCCAGGTCGACCCCCGGCGCCCCGATCACCACCACACACGCCCCGGCGTCGTGGGTGACCGACACCGGCCGCCCGTCGCGCAGGACCGGCGCCCCGTCGGCGCGCCACCCGAGGGAGGCCCCCGGCGCGACCCGCGCCACCAGCGCGCCCTCGAGCTCGCGCCGCTCCGCCAGCGGCCGGCCGCCGATCGGACCGAACGCGAACCCGATCGCCGGCGGTTGCCACCCTCGCGCGGACAGCGCGTCCGTCAGCCGCTCGACCAGGCGGGCCTCCGCGGCGGCAGGATCGAGGATCTCGGGCAACCCCGGCCGCTCCGGGTGGTGCGCGAGCACCGCGAGCACGTAGCCGTCGATCCGCTCGCGCACCCGGCCGGCGGCGTCGACCGCGGTGACGGTGCCGGTGCGGGTAGTCTCGGCGGTGGCGTCGAGCGTGGCCAGCACCTCGCGCGGTCCGGGCTCGCCCGCGTCGTCGACGCTCCAGAGCTCGATCGACACCGGCAGCGCGTCGTCGTGGGGGATCAGCAGCTGGCCCGCCTGCAGCAGCGCGTCGCGGAAGAACGGATCGCCGAGCGCCCACCGCTCCGGCGCGGTGACCTCCCCCGCGAACCGCACCGCCCCGGGCGCCGCGCCGTGGATCGGGCCCATCCGCCGGAACGCCGGCCCCTGGAACAACAGCCCGCCGTACAGGTCGACCCTCGGGTCGAGCGCGACCGCGGGCGCCGGCAGGTCGGGCAGGGACGCGGGCGACAGCGCGGCGCGCCCGAAGCACACCGTCGCGGTGAAGTGCGCCTTCGCGAACCCGGTCTGCTCGGTGCGGACCTCGGCGTGGACGCGGTCGGGATCGAGCTCGTCGACCACCGCCCGCACCTCGATCTCGGCGCCGCCCGGCCCGACCACCACCGGGGTGGCGAGGCCCACGCCCTCGACCGCGCCGACGGCCCCGCCGCCGCGCGCCGCCACCGCGACCTGCGCCATCATCTCCAGCCCGAACACGGTGGGGAGCAGCGTCGAGCCGCGGAACACGTGGTCGGCGAGCCACGGCTGCGCCGCCGGGTCGAGCCGGATCCGGGTGGTGAAGTCGACCCCGCGCACCCCGCGCCCGCCCTCCGCCCACCGGTGGCCCGGCTCGGGCCGGGCGGGGGACGGCCAGGTCGGCAGCCCGTCGACGTGCGCGGTGACGATCACCTGGCGCGCGCCGACGTCGCCGCACACCGCCGCCACGAACCGCTCGGCGCCGACCTCGGGCCGGAGCGACCCGATCCCGAGGCGCGCGAGCCCTTCGACCGAGCCCATCCGCGCGCCCATCCCGACCTCGTCCCACACGCCGAACGCGACCGAGATCGCGCGGGTCCCGTGAGCGGCGGCGAACCGCGCGAGCTCGAGGTCGAGGTTCTCGTTCGCGAACGCGTACCACGCGTTGCCGTGCATCCCGGTGACGCCGATGATCGAGGTCAACCCGACGACCCACCGCGGCGGTCGCGGCAGGGCCTCGAGCAGGTGGCGCGCGCCGAGCCACTTCGGGCCGATCTCGTGTACGGCGTCCGCCGCGGTGGTGGCCTCGACCCGCCGCGGCGTGTTGCGGCCTGCGCCGTGGATCACGCCCGCGATCGGCCCCATCGCCCGCTCGATCTCGGCGACGGCGGCCCGGACCGCGCCGGGGTCGGTGAGGTCGGCGGCGAAGTACCGGGTGTCGATCCCGTCGATCGCGGCCCGCCCGAGCGAGCGTGCGACCTCGTCGTCCAGCGCGTCGCGGCGGGTGCTGCCCACCAGCGCGAGCCGCGCGCCGGTCCGCCGGGCGAGCGCGAGCGCACACGCGGCGGTGATGCCGCGCGCCCCTCCGGTCACCAGCACGACCTCGCCGGTGGTCCCCGGTCCGGCCGAGGTCGGGCCCACCCCCGGCGAGGT
>JBEBJC010000895.1:0-3770 GCA_040080105.1 Myxococcota bacterium | reverse complement strand
TACGCGGCCTCGGTGAACCCGAGGTCGTGGGCGACCTCGGACGCGCGGGCTCCGCCCCGTTGGCGCAGCCACGCGGCGAACAGAGCCCGCTCGTCGGGCTCGAGCGAGGCGAGCAACCGCCGGCGGTTCTCGCGTGCCTCCGCCGCGCCGAGCGGCGCCTCTGGGCCGGGCCCGGGCACCAGCTGGAGGTGCGGGGCGTGCCGCTCGCGGACCTCGAGCGCGCGGCGGCGGTTGAACCACCGGTTGCGCAGCACCACCTTGAGCGCGCCCACCAACGTCCCGCGGGACGGGTCGAACCACGCCGGCTGGGCCAGCGCCTGCTCGACCGTCTCGTGTACCAGGTCCTCCGCGTCCTCGAGCGACGCGCCGAGGCACCGGGCGTGAACGAGCAGGCGGCGCACCAGGCTGCGCGGCTCGTCCGTGGGGGTGGGTTCGGACTTGGGGAGCGGGTCCACCGGACCTCCGACACCCGTACCCGCGACCCGGTTCGGTTTGCCGCGGGCCCGATCGAAACGTCGGACGGGCGCGGCGGGGCACCGGTGCCCGGATCAGTCGAACAGCGCTTCGAGCGTCTCCGCGGTGAGGAGCCGGGCGGTCCAGCGATCGAGCTCGGCCGCGCTGGCCTGGTTCACCCGATCCACCACCTCCGGCGGCACCGACCCGAACTTCGAAGTCGTCAGCGCGACCAGGGTGCGCGCCTGGCCCCGTACAAGCCCCTGCTGGAGGCCCTGCTGGAGGCCCTGCTGGAGGCCCTGCTGGAGGCCCTGCTGGAGGCCCTGCTGGAGGCCCTGCTGGAGCCCCTGGCGCAGCCCTTCGTCTCTCGCCCGGTCTTCGATGATTTGTCCCCAGCTCACGACCCACCTCTGCCCCTCTGGCGGCAGCCGAGCCGCCAACAGGGCGCGCACGTCCGGGGGTACTTCCCTCGGCGTGACATACACCACGTAACGCCACACGGCCTCCAACGCCCGGAGCCCGTCGACGGGCTGCGCCACCACGGCGACCAGGGTGTCGATCCACGTGGGCAGTCGCTCCCAGAAGTCGCCGTCGCGCGCGTGCTTCAACAACAGCAGTACCAGTCGCCGCAGCGCCACTCCCTGCAGATCGGCGTCGTCGGTCCGCGTCAGATCCTGCAGGTCGTACCGGAACCGCGGCACCGACCCGAGCAGCCCGCCGACCAACCCCTCGGGCAACGCCTGCGTGACCAGCGGGTGGAAGTCCAGGGGCACGTTCCACAGGCGATCCCCGTTGTACAACACGAGCGGTACGACACACGGCAAACCGGGCCGGCCCTCCCCTTCGGCCACTGCCCGGTCCCAGATCCGCACCATGTACCGCAGCATCCGCCACGCCATCCGCGGATCCGGGGTGCTCTGGTGCTCGAACAGCACATACAGCCACAGCTCCCCGCCACCCTCCACCCCGACCCGGTACAACACGTCGCTGTGGACCTGCTTCAGGTCTTCGTCCACGAAGCTGCCTGGGACCGGACTCAGGCTGTCCCACCGCACCGCCGAGACCACCTCCGGGGGTAGGCGAGCCCGGAAGTGGTCCTCCGCCACCGCTGGTTGGGCGAACGCGTAGCGGAACAGGCTGTCGTGGGGGTTCTCGTTGCTCATCGCCGTGGCGCTAACCCGCGTGGCTGCTACCTGCCGCCAGTTCGGCAAACAACCGGCCGTCGATGGTCAGACGATCACGGCCTCGACGTGCTCTCGGTAGTGGGTCAGCGCCGCCCGATTCGCCGCCACCGGCTTCAGCCCGTCCGCCCCGAGCAGCGCCGCCGGCTCCATCACCTGCTCGGCCAACAGCAGGGGCACCCGCACCGGGGTGCGCGGGATCGCCGGGGCCGCCTCGCCCAGGGCTGCCTTCAAGAACTCCTCCACCAGCTCCGTGCAGTACCACGCCTCGTTCGCCGCGCGGAACCCGTAGTCGTACGGCTGGCCCACCAGCGACCGCACCCGCTCGAGCCCGCGCCCGAGCGCGTCGGGCGCGATCTCCGGTGGCCGCACCACCGCCCAGGTGTCGCGCTCGTACCGGGCGAGGAACGCGTCGAGGCGCTCGTGCAACACCCCGACCCGCTCCGAGCCGCCGAACACCCGGGCGAACGCGTCACGGACCGAGCCGAGCCAGCCTCGCATCGTCTTCTCGGTCGCCATCGCGTGCACGATCTCGCCGTCGCCCGTGTGCACCGCCACGTGGGACAGCCGGCCGTTGTTCCCGAGCAACACGAAGTCGCCGGGCTTCAGCACCCCGAGCATCCCGTTCACGTCGGGTCCGGACAGGCGCGGCAGGCCGTCGACCGCGTCGGCGGCGCCCCCGACGCTCCACGACAACTTCAGCGCGACCCGCAAGAACGCCAGGCGACACCGGCTCATCGCGCCTCCGTCCGCGCCAGGAACGCGAGCGCCGCGCGCCGGCCGGTCTCGAGCAAGAACTCGCGGTCCCCCGTCTCCAGGTCGAAGTCCGCGGTCGACACGTAGTCGGTGTCGATCGGGATGGTGCGGCGGTGGTCGTCGGGGTGCAGCGTGACCTTGCGCAGGTGCATCAGCAGGGTGTTGAACACGGTGGAGACGAAGGTGGTCATCGACCGCGGCTCGGTCTGGCCGAGCGACAGGTGGGCGGTGAGCTCGACGTTGCGCGAGTCGACGAACCGGACGAGCTCGTCGTAGGTCACCCGGTCGTTGGCGTCGTGGTCGAGCAGCGCGAAGATCGAGTCCAGGTCGGTGGTGCCGAACAGCAGGTTCGCGTCGTCGGCGGTGAGCGTGCCCACCTGGAGCAGCGCCCGGATCTCGTCCGCGCACACCGTGCCGTCGCCGTCGGCCTCGACCGCGGCCATCGCGTCCATCAGGTGCTGCACCGCGGCGTCGAGCCGGGCGCGCGCCTCCCGCTTCTCCGCGAGCTTCTGCTCACTCGCGGTGCGCGACCGGGACAGCGTGGTGTCCGGCCGGGGCGGCGGCCCGCCCGCGGCGACCATCCATCGCTCGGACGGGTCCCCTTCGGTGCGGTCGAACACCGTGAGGCCGAGCGTGCGGGGGTTGCGCGGGTGAAACCGCACGCTGTCGTGGGACAGCTCGGTCACCCGCTCGGGCGGGCGCAGCCGGCGGAGGAACGTGTCGTCGCGCCCCCGCGACAGCCACCACCCGTCGAACGCGTGCACCGGGTAGTTGCACAACACGCCGCCGTCCGTGTACAGCTCGGCCTCGGCCCCGCGCACCAGCCGGTACGGCACCATCAGCACCGGCAGCGACATCGACATCCCCACCGCGAGCCGCACCGGCATGTCCGGGGTGGTCTTCGGGTGGCAGTATTCGGTCGACATCCGGGTGAGGTTCGTCACCGGGACACACAGCTCGCGCCCACACCGCTCGAGCACCTGGCGGAACGTGACGTCGCTCGACCCGGTGCGCGCCCGCAGCTGCTCGCCCAGGAAGTCGAGCAGCTTCGCCCCGGGGTTCCACCCGAACAGGGTGACCATGTTGACCACCCCGGACAGCGCGCCGAACCGCGCGTCGCGCATCACCGCCGAGAGATCGGTGTCGAACAACATCGCGCGCAGCTCGGACGCCGGGCACCCGACCGCGAGCATCGCCGCGAGGAAGCTGCCCGACGAGGTGCCCGCCACCCGCCGGATATGGGTGGGGTACAGGCCGACCTCCTCCAGCACCGAGATCGCGCCCACGTACGCGATGCCCGTCGCCCCGCCGCCCTCGAACGCGAGGTTCTCGAACGGGAACCGGGGGTGCGGCTCGGGCGAGGGCGGCGTCGGGCGGGGG
>JBEBJC010000894.1:0-3771 GCA_040080105.1 Myxococcota bacterium | reverse complement strand
GGTGCCGGTGGCACTGAAGGTGCTCCACCCTCACCTCACCTCGCAGCCCGACTGGGCGGACCGGTTCCTGGCCGAGGCTCGGCTGCTCGCTTCGATCCGGCACCCCGGTATCCCGGCGGTTCATGACCTCGATCGACTGGCGTCCGGAGCGCCATTCTACACGATGGACGAGGTGGTGGGACAGCCACTGTGGAGGGCCCTCGGCGGCCTGGCTCGCCCTCGGCGACTCGATCTGGTCCTGCGCACGGCGGTGATCGTCGCACATGCCCACACGCTGGGGGTGGTCCACCGCGACCTCTCGGCGACCAACGTCCTGGTGACCGCGGACGGCGAGGTCTGGGTCGTCGACTGGGGACTCGCCGGGCGGGTGGCCGACCAGAAAGGGTTGGAGCCGACGGGGGGCTCTACCCGGACGGTCGGGACCCCCGGATACAGCCCCCCCGAGCAGCGCTCCGGGGCGGCGCCCGACCCTCGAATGGACGTGTTCGCGCTTGGAGGCTTGCTCGGGCTCGCGCTGTGTGACGCACCTCCTCCCGCACGGCCGGCCCACGACGAGGAGCCCGAACTTGTGCACCTGTTCGCGGCCTGCCGCGCCCCGGAGCCCCCCGGGCGACCGGCCGACGCGAACGAGATCGTGAGCCGGCTACGGGACTGGATCGACGGGGCCGCGCGGCGCGAACGCAGCCGGGCCGCCACCGTCGACGCGGACCTGCACGCCCGGCGCGCCGTGACCCTGGACGACCGCGCGGCCCAGGTTCGTCAGCGGGCGGCCGAGCGAATGATCGGGCTCCGGCCCTACACGCCAGAGACGGAGAAGGTGGATGGTTGGGCGCTCGAAGACCGGGCAGCGGAGATCGAGGGTCTGGCTGAGCAGGAGCGCGTGTATGCCGAGCAGAAGCTCCTGCTCGCCATCCGCGAAGACCCAGCCGAGGACCGGCCCCACGAGCAGCTCGCGCGCAGATGGATGGAGCAGTTCGACGAGGCGGAGCGCACCGGCGATCGGCGGGCACGAGTCCGGTTCTCGACCCTGGTCCGCAGCTGGCGGGACGGGCGGTACGGACGGTGCCTCGACGCGCCGGGCGAGCTGTCCCTCGACTCGGATCCTACCGGCGCGGAGGTGTCGTGCGAGCGATTCACCGAGCGCGATCGCCGTCTCCTGGCAGAGCCACTCGGTTGCCTGGGGCATACGCCGCTGCAATGCCGGATGGAGCCGGGGTCGTACCGGCTGCGGCTCCGCGCGGCCGGGCACCTCGATGTGAGGCTGCCGGTCGTGGTGGAGCGCGGTGCCACCTGGTGCCATCTCGGCCCCGACGGCACGTCGCAGCCGGTGTGGCTACCCCCGCTCGGAGCAGTGGAACACGACGAGTGCTACGTGCCCGCAGGCTGGTTCTGGCGGGGGGGCGATCCCCTAGCCCCAGACGGCCTGCCGCGGCGCCAGGTGTTCGTCGGGGGATTCGCGATCGGTCGGTTCCCAGTCACTGTCGAGGCCTACGTCGCCAGCCTGAACGCCCTGATGGCGGCCGGAAGGACCGACGAGGCCCTGTCACGGGTGCCGCAGGAGTCGGACGGCGTTTCGGGGGCCACCCGCCGGGTGTTCAAACTGGGCGGGGACGGACGGTTCGAAGTGACCGGGGACGTGTGGCACGCCCGGTGGCGCCGGGACTGGCCAGTAACGCTGGTGGACTGGTGGGACGCCACCGCGTTCGCATCGCGTGCGAGCCGGCGCCTGCCGCACGACCACGAGTGGGAGAAGGCCGCCCGCGGGGTCGACGGGCGCCTGTACGCTTGGGGCGACTACTTCGATGCCACTCGGGCCAACATGTCGCACAGCCGACCGACCGCCCCCGAGCCCAGCGCCGTGGACCGGTTCCCGATCGACGAGAGCGTGTACGGGGTGCGCGGCGTCACTGGCAACGTGCGCGACTGGTGCAGCAACGCCTATCAGCAACCCGGGCCTGCGAGCGAGCGGATCGACCCGCTGGAGGACCCCAGCGGAGCCGAGTACCGCGTGATCCGCGGCGGGTCGTGGAGCAGCGCTGCGATGATGTGTCGCCTGACGACTCGGTTTGCGGCCCACCCGGCCACCCGGCTCACGGCGGTGGGGTTCCGACTGGCTCGGTCCGTGGGGCCCTGAGACCGGCCTGCACCCACGGAGATCACCGGAGCGGCGGGAGCCCGCGCAACGCGCGGTACACCACTCTCCGTCCGGCGCAAGGACCCGGTCCACCCACACCGACAGGTCCAGCGGCGGGGCGTCCGGTCGCGCGGGATCCACCTCCACCAGCCGGGCAGAACCGAAGGCCCGGCCGCGCGCTTCGTTGGGGACCCCGTTCTCCCCGTTCAGCCAGCCGTACACGGCTGCGACGTGGCCCGTGACCGGCAGCACGTCGGCCTCGCCCAGCAGCGGAGACCAGGGTCGCAGTCTGATCAAGTTTCGAACACCCTTGTGACCGACCCCGCGGCCGCGTTCAGGGACAGGTAGGATTGGCGCCGCACCCTCCATGATGTCCCGTCCCACCTATCCCCACCGGGCCCGTCCCACGTTGGCGTCGTGTGCGCCAAGCCACCGTTCGGCGACGTTGTGGGTGGTGCGGATCAACCGGTGTGAGCGCTGTTGCAGCTGTGGTGGGACTCCGAACACGGCGGAGAACGGGTGCAGACGGCCCCCCCCCACGGGCTACGTAGCGATCGCTAGACCTGATATCCCTGGAGGCCGCCCGACGACGGCCCGGAACACCGTGGCGGGACGGGCGTCGAGGTGGGCGACCGCGCGCGCGATCCGAGCTCGGTGGAGGGCGAACAGACCAGTGGCTGCCATCCCGCGAGGTTACCGCCGGGCCGGGCGACGTCCTTGACCGATCCTGCTCGACGTGATCAGCGGGTGATCGACGCGATCACCTCCGAGCAGGTCGCTGCGAACTCGCCGAGCAGCGCCACCCGCGGCGAGGACGGTCGCCACACCAGCCGGACGGTGCGGCTCGGCGCCGCCCCCAGCAGGGGCACCACCCGGATCGCCGCGTGGCGCACCTCGACCCGCAGGGCGCTGGCTGGGAGCAGCGTGACGCCGAGATCGGCGGACACGAGCTGCACCAGCGTCGCGAGCGAAGTCGCCCGGCAGGCCGAGCCACCGCCGACGCGCCCACACGCCGACAGTGCTTGCTCGCGCAGGCAGTGGCCCTCGTCGAGCAACAGCAGGCGCTCGGGGTCGAGCCGGTCGAGCCGGCTCGGCAAGTCGACCGCGCCCTGGGCGGCGACCAACGAGAACGGGTCGTCGCCGAGCTTGCGATCGACGAGGCCGGAGCCGGGCGGGGTCGCGGTCAACGCGAGGTCGAGGTCCCCGTCGGACACCCCGGCCTCGAGCGACTCGGTCAGACCTTCGACCCACTCGGCGCGCACCTGCGGCAGCGCGTGTTCGAGCGCGCGGACCAGCGCCGGCACCACGTACGGCGCGAGTGTGTGGATCACGCCGAACCTCACCCGCACCACGTCCGGCGCGCGGGCAGTCGCGGCGAGCGCCTCGAGGTCGTCGGCCGCGAGCAGCAGCGCCTCCATCGCGTCGAGCAGCGCGCCTCCCTCGGGGGTCGGCCGCACGGTGCGGGAGGTGCGCTCGAACAGCTGCACGCCGAGCGCCTGCTCGAGTGACCCGATCTGGGCGGACAGCGCGGGCTGCGACACGCCGGCGCGCTTGGCGGCGCGGCCGAACCCGCCCTCCGACCGCACCGCGATCGCGTACTGCAGCTGCCGGAGCGACCAGTCGTGGTTGTTCATCCC
>JBEBJC010000062.1:0-16708 GCA_040080105.1 Myxococcota bacterium | reverse complement strand
GCCGGGGGTGCAGCGGCAACGCGGCGAGCGTCTTCCCTAGGGGGGTGATCGAGCGCCCGTCGACCGCGCCGAGGTCGGACAGCGTCGCGAGCGCGGCCGCGAGCGCCTCGGGCGGGGGTGGGTCGAGCCACCGGAACCGCGCCGGGTCGGCGCCCCACGCGCACAGTTGCAGCACCGGGCCACACAGGTCGACCCGGTGGACCTCCGGCGGGTCGAACGCGTCGCGGGCGCGGTGCTCGCGCTCGGTCCACAGCCGAACCACCCGCCCCGGCCCGAGCCGGCCCGCGCGGCCGGCCCGCTGGTCGGCCGACGCGCGGCTCACCGGCACCAGCTCCAGGTGATCGAGCCCGGTCGCCGGGTCGAGCCGCGGCCGGCGCGCCAGCCCCGCGTCGACCACCACCGTGACCCCCGGCACGGTCACGCTGGTCTCGGCCACGTTGGTCGCGAGGATCACCCGCCGGCCGCGGCCGCCGGCGAGCACCGCGTCCTGCTGGTCGGCGGGCAGATCGCCGTACAGCGCCACCACCTCGGCCGGGTACCCGCGCAGCCGCTCCGCCGTGCGCCGGATCTCGCCGACCCCGGGCAAGAACACGAGCACGTCGCCGCCCGGGTCCCCGAGCGCGCGAACCGCGTCGGCCGCGACCTCGTGCACCGGCCGCGGGTCGGGGTACGGCAACCAGCTCGCGGTGACCGGGAACCGCGGCGCCTCCGCCGACACGATCGGCGCGCCCCCGAGGAACCGGGCGATCGCGTCGGCGTCGACCGTGGCCGACATCGCGCCCACCACCAGGTCGGGCCGGGCCTCGCGCACCTCCGACAGCAGCGCCAGCGCGAGGTCGACCTCCAGGCCCCGCTCGTGCACCTCGTCGATCAACACCGCGCCGATGCCGTCGAGCAGCGGGTCGTCTTGCAGGCGGCGCAGCAGCACGCCGTCGGTGACCACCCAGATCTGGGTGTCGCGCCCGCCGACCCGCTCGTACCGGACCTGGTACCCGACCGAGCGCCCGACCGGCTCGCCCCGCTCGGACGCGATCCGCCGCGCCGCCGCGCGCGCCGCCATCCGGCGCGGCTCGAGCATCCACACCGCGCCGCGCACCTCCGGGACCAGCGCCGGCGGCACCCGGGTGGTCTTGCCGGTGCCGGGCGGCGCGACCACCACGAACGCGCCGGTGCGGGCGGCAACCACCACCGCGGGGAGCGCGGCGTCGATCGGCAACGGGTTGGGCATCGGCACCGCCTACCCCGCTGCGGCGCGCCCCGCAGCGAGCGCGACGCCGCCGGCGTACCCAGCCGGATACCGACGGAATGGGTCCGCCCCGACGCGCGTCTGCTCACCGAACGTCACCGTTCTCGCTCGCGATCGTCGCGGGGGCACGTCACAGTGATGTCGGAGGGTGCCTTGTCGGGAGGCCATGATCTGTTGGTCATCAGCGACCTCCACTTGGGGGAGGGCCTCGGCGCTCCGAAGCCGCCGCACACGCTGGAGCTGGAAGCGGCGCTGATCGCGTTCCTCGACCACCACCTGCAGCGGCCGCTGCCGTGGCGCCTGGTCGTGAACGGCGACATGATCGAGATGACGGCGCTCGCGATCTCGCCCGCGTCGGTCGGCCTGTCGGACGGGCTGCACCCCCACGACCACCAGTACGGGATCGGCGCGCAGTCGGAGTCCGCCGAGCTGAAGATCCGGCTGATCCTGGAGCACCACGCCCCGGTGTTCGACGCGTTCGCGCGGTTCCTCGCGGCCGGCCACCTGGTTTCGATCGTGTTCGGGAACCACGACATCGAGCTGCACTGGCCGAGCGTGCAGGGCGTGATCACCCGCGACCTGGTGGAGCGCGCGGTGCGCCAGGGCGGAGACGCGGCGGTGGTCGAGCGCGGGTTCTCGTTCCACCCCTGGTTCTTCTTCGAGCGGGAAATGGCGTGGATCGAGCACGGGCATCAGTACGACCCGTACTGCTCGTTCGAGGAGCCGCTCGAGCCGGCGACCGACGAGACCGAGATCGACCCGAACCTCGGCGGGCTGTTGCCGCGGTACGTCGGCCCGCGGATGGGCGACTCGCTGCACGGCTCGTGGAACCGGGGGTTCTGGGGCTACCTGCAGTTCTGGTTCACCCAGGGCCACGAGCGGGTGGTCGGCATCGGCCAGGCGTACGTCGACGTGTGCCGGCGGATGATCGAGCACTGGCGCGCTCGGATCCCGGCGCGGATCGAGGCGCGGGCCCGGCGCGCGAAGGCGCGGCTCGGACGCCTCGCCGAGCGGCTGCACCTGCCCGAGGAGCTGCTGAACGACCTGAAGGGCCTCGCGAAGGCGCCGGTGTCGGTCGACCTGCGCCGGATCCTGCAGGCGCTGATGGTCGACCGGCTGCTGCTGCTGTTGCTCGGGCCGCTGTTGTTCGTGTTGCCGGTGGTGCTGCTGCCGTGGGATCGGCTCGGGTACGGGCTCGCCGCCGCCGCGGTGCCGCTCGCGCCCTGGCTGTGGCTCGCCGCTGCGGCGCGCGAGCCCACCGATCCGACCGACAGCATGCGCACGGTCGCCCGGGCGATCCGCGAGCGGATGCGGGTGCCGTTCGTGGTGATGGGGCACAGCCACCACCCGATCGAGGAGCTCGACCCGACGGGCGGGTTCCTGAACAGCGGCCACTGGGTGCCGACCGACCGGGAGCGCGCGTTCACCCACGTGCGGATCGAGCGCACCGATCTCGGCGTGCGCGCCGTGTTGTGCCAGTGGCGCGACGGCGTGTCGCGGGCGTACGGCGCGCTGGCGCGGCAGCCCCACACGACGGGCTGACCGCCCCGCGGTTTCGTGGCAAGCTGCCGGCGGTGGAAACCCGACCCGTCGACCTGGTGGCGTGGCGACGCCTGATCCTCGACCGCGTGCTCGGGGTCAGCGCGGTGGTGAGCCTGGCCGCGTGTGTCGCGGGGGTATGGCTCGCGCTCGAGGGCGGCGTGCCCTCGCTCGCGGCGGTCGACGTGGCTTGTTGGCTCGGGATCGCCGCCGCCGCCGCCGCGCGGGGCGCGCCGTACACCGCACGGGCGCTCGTGTTGCTCGGGGCGCTCGGCACGGTCGGGGTTGCGGTGCTCGCGC
The DNA here is from genome assembly GCA_040080105.1 of Myxococcota bacterium. Lineage (GTDB taxonomy): Bacteria > Myxococcota_A > UBA796 > UBA796 > JACKER01. The sequence continues at coordinate 13,623 of JBEBJC010000062.1, read as the reverse complement.
TGACCGGCCCGTACGGCACGGGGCTCGTGTGGCTCGCGGCGCTGCCGGGCCTCGCCGGGGTGCTGTTCGGCCCGCGCGGGCTGTGGGGCACCGAGCTCGCGGTGACCGCGGCGCTGTGCGCGGTGTACGGGCTCGCGTCCGGTCCGGTGTGGACTGCGCTCGCGCCGATGTGGTGGCCACTCGCGTGGACCAGCGTGCTGTGTGCCTCGCTGCTGATGGGGGTCCCGGCCACGTCGATGATGCGGGGGCTCGAGCGGTCGCTGGTGGCGGTCGAGGCCGAGCGGCGCGCGCTGGCCGAGGAGATCGAGCGGCGTCAGCGGGCCGAGGCCGAGCGGGCGGCGCTCGAGAAGCAGCTCGCGGTCGCGCGCAAGATGGAGGCGGTGGGGCAGATGGCGGGCGGGTTCGTGCACGACCTGAACAACGTGCTCACGGTGATCCGGATCGAGGCGGAGCTGCTCGAGCCGGAGGTGCCCGACCACGCCCGCGGGTCGGTCGACGATCTGCTGCGGGCGGCGGCCTCGGCCACGGCGCTGTGCGAGCGGCTGTTGACCTTCGCCCGGCAACCCTCGGCAGAGCGCGCGACGCTCGAGCTCGACGCGCAGCTGCGCGGCCTCGAGCCGATGTTGGCGCGGCTCGCTGGAGACAACGTACAGGTGACGCTCGCCCTCGGCGGGGCGGGGGCCGCGGTGCGCGCGGGCGGAGTCGAGATCGAGCAGCTGCTGACGAACCTGCTCGCGAACGCGCGCGACGCGTCGCCGGACGGGGGCGAGGTGGTGATCTCGACCGCGGTGGTCCCCCACGAGCGCGGGTCGCGGCTGCGGCTGGTGGTGACCGACACGGGGTGTGGGATGACCCCGTCCACCCTCGACCGGGTGTTCGAGCCGTTCTTCACCACCAAGCCGCGCGGCACCGGCCTCGGCCTGGCCACGGTGTTCAAGATCGTCAGCGGGCTCGGCGGCACGGTCGCGGTGAACAGCAGCCCGGGGCGCGGCACGACGTTCGAGATCGAGCTGCCGACCCCGGGGCCGGACCGGTCCCCGCCGCTCGACGCGCACACCACCGCTCCCTGACACACGCGGCGACGCGTCCGCGTGGAGCCCAGGGGAACCGCGCGGTACACGGGGACATGCCACGAACGGATCCCCTCGGTGATCGGTGCAAGCGGTTCGAGTCGGCGGAGGCCGGTCGACGGGCGATGCCCGGCATTCCGCTGTTGTGTCGGCTCGACGGCCGCGCGTTCCACACGTTCACCCGCGGCCTGGCCCGCCCGTGGGACGAGCGGTTCGCCACCTGCATGACGGAGACGGCGCGGGCGCTGGTCCGCGAGCTCGAGCCGCGCGTCGCGTACACGCAGAGCGACGAGATCACGCTGTTGTGGTGGGTGTCGTCCGAAGGTCCGCAGTCGTTCCCGTTCGACGGGCGGCTGCAGAAGCTCACGTCGGTGGCGGCGGGGCTGGCGTCGGCGGCGTTCGCGCGGGCGGTGTCGACGGAGCTCCCGGAGAAGGCGCACCTGCTGCCGTGCTTCGACGCCCGGGTCTGGCAGGTGCCGACCCGCGAGGACGCGCTCGACGTGTTCCGGTGGCGCGAGGACGACGCGAGCGAGAACTCGCTCCACATGGCGGCCCGCGCCCGGCACCCGCAGTCGGTGTTGCACGGCAAGGGCCTGGCGGAGCTCCACGATCTGCTCCACGCGGACGGCGTGAACTGGAACGACTACCCGACGCGGTTCAAGCGAGGCGTGTACCTGCGCCGCCAGCGCCGAATCCGGGAGCTGACGGACGCCGAGCGGGCGCGGATCCCGGAAGGTCGACGGCCGCCGGAGGGGGCGCTGGTGGAGCGGACGGAGCTGGCGGTCCTGGAGCTGCCCCCGATCCGGAAGGTGGCGAACGCGGTCGAGGTCCTGTTCGACGGCGCGGACCCGACCTGACCCGGAGGAGACCTTGAGCGACGAGCCCATCGACGTGGCGGCGGCCTGGGCCCGCTGTCTGCGCCGGAGCACGTCGCGGCTCGCCTCGCCTCGTTCGAGGCCGAGTACACGCTGATGCCGGCAGACCCTCGATGGCTGGTCGTCGACGTCGATCGCGTCTTCGGGGCGAGCACGGACCCCGGTGGTTCTTCGAGCGGTACCACGTTCGTTCGGCCTGCTCCCGAGGACATCCGGACGACGGTGGGTTCCGCCCCGCCCTGGGACGACGGTGGATCGGTGGGTCCGAGACCTCGTTCCCTGACGGAGTCCGACAGCCCCGACACCACCTCCAACCAGCCGGGTCGGCGCTGGGCCGAGGAGTACGTGCAGAAGTTCGACGCACCCACGCTCGGGTGGGGCGACGGCGGATGAGGGTGACGATCCCGCGAACCGGCCCGCCGCCAGCCCAGAGTCGGGTAAACTGTGCGACCGCACCGAGGATCGTCGCATGCCCGTGTTGTACCTGGCCCTCGCCGCCTGCCCGCGCCAGGCCCCCACGTGGACCGGGACCGCGCCCGACACCGGCGCCTCCACCGTCGACACCGAGGTCACGACCCCGCCCGACACCGGCACCCCGACCGACCCGACCCCGCCGGCCGACGAGTGGACCACCGGCCCAGCGCTGCCCGACTGCACCCCGACCGCAGGCGACGTCGACCGGATCGCGCTGAGCGGGGTCGTGCTCACCCCGACCGGGGCCGAGGCCGGGCTGGTGGTGGTGAACCGGGGCACCGGCACCATCGAGTGCGCGGGCGCGAGCTGCGCGGCCGACGGCGCGACCGTGGTGTGCACCGAGGGCGTGATCTCGCCCGCGCTGATCGACACCCACGATCACACCCAGTACAACGTGCTCGCCCCGTGGCGGCACGGCGAGCTGTTCACCGACCGGTACGACTGGCAGTCCGACGGCGACTACTTCGACTACCGCGAGGCGTACGACGGCATGTCCGACGCGTACGAGTGCGAGATCGTGAAGTGGGCCGAGCTGCGCCAGATCGTCGGCGGCGCGACCAGCGTGGTCGGGTCGACCGGCGACGTGTGCATCGAGGTGCTCGCGCGCGACCTCGACGAGGACCCCACCGCGCACGACATCCCGGGCTACGCGCTCGAGTTCTCGTCGTCGAAGGTGTTCTTCTACGACGAAGCCGACGCGGCCGACCGGGCGGAGGACCTGTCGACCGGCGCCGTCGAGGCGTTCCTCGACCACGTGGCCGAGGGGGTCAACGGCTCGGTGCGGAGTGAGGTCGACGACATGTTGGGGCTCGGGATGGCCGGGCCTGGCCACGTGTACGTCCACGCGACCGACGCGTCGGTCGATCAGCTGGCCGAGATGGCGATCACCGGCACCGGGATCGTGTGGTCCCCCCGGTCGAACCTCGACCTGTACGCCGACACCACCCCCGCCGACGTGGCGTTCACCGTCGGGGTGCCGGTCGCGCTCGGGCCGGACTGGACCTGGTCGGGCAGCAACCGGGTGCCGGCCGAGCTGTCGTGCGCGCGCGAGTGGCTGTCGGCGCGCCGCGCGCGGATCGACGACGTGGACCTGTGGGAGATGGTCACGCTCGACGCCGCGGTCACCCTGGGGCTCCAGGGCCAGCTCGGGATGCTCGTGCCCGGGGCGAAGGCCGACGTGAGCGTGTTCCGCTGGTCCGACCAGCCGTACCGCTCGGTGATCGAGTCGGAGTACGAGGACGTGTGGCTCGTGCTGATCGACGGGTACGCCCGGTACGGTGACCCCGACCTCGTGTCCGGGCTCGAGCGCGATCCGGCGTGGTGTGAGGCGGTGACCGCGTGCTCGGCCCCGCGCACGCTGTGTGTGCAGGAGGCGGCGTCGGGGACCGACGCGGTGGGGTACGCCGAGCTCGAGTCCACCCTGTCGTCGGCGTTGGCGCAGACCCAGATGCCGAGCGGGCTCGAGTACGCGGGCGAGCTGTACCCCCTGTGGGCGTGCGACGAGGTGCGCGCGACCTGCGACCCGCGCCAGGTCACCGCGGGCGACCAAGACGGCGACGGCGAGCCCGACGCGACCGACGATTGCCCCACCGCGTACGATCCACTCCAGCTCGACCACGACCGCGACGGGGCCGGCGACGCGTGTGACCCGTGCCCGCTCACCGGGGAGCCGAGCTGCGACCACGACCCGGCGGACATCGACGACGACGGCGAGCCGAACGGGTCGGATGGCTGTCCGACCGTGGCCGACCCCGGCAACCCCGACGGCGACACCGACGGCCACCCCGACGCGTGTGACCCGTGCCCGACCGTGTCGAACCCCGGGGTCGAGGGCTGCCCGGCGTCGATCCGGATGCTGCGCGACCCGAGCGACCCGGGCCACCCCGAGGTCGGGTCGGACGTGACCGTCAGCGGGGTGATCACCGCGGTGGGCGCGACCGGCGCCTTCGTTCAGGACCCCGACGAGACCGAGTTCGCCGCGCTGTTCGCGTTCGGGCTCACCGGGGCGGTGGGCGACCAGGTCGACGTGACCGGGACCTACGCCGAGTACTACGGGCTGACCGAGCTCGAGGTCACGAGCGCGTCGACCACCGGGACCGGGACGGTGCAGCCGCTGCAGGTCGACCCGTGTGACGTGGCCACCTCCGGGCCCGACGCCGAGCGGTACGAGTCGATGTTGATCGAGGTCGGCCCCGTGTCGGTCACCGACGCCCAGCCCGACACCTCGGACTTCAACGAGTTCGTGGTCGACGGGTGCCTGCGGGTCGACGACTTCTTGTGCCCGACCTGCTGGCTCGACCAGCCCGCGGTGGGCACGAGCTACAGCGCGCTCACCGGCCCGCTGTACTACTCGTTCGCCAACACCAAGCTCGTGCCGCGCACGGCGGCGGACCTCGCCCCGTGAACCAGCCGTGAAGCGGATCGAGCTCGGCCCGTTCGTGCTGGAGCACCGGATCGGACAAGGCGGGATGTCCGAGGTGTTCCAGGCGTTCCACGTCGACGACGACGTGGCGGTCGCGGTGAAGGTGCTCACCGGCGAGCGCGCCCGTCGTCCGCGGTCGCTGCGCCAGTTCCGGCTGGAGGCGCTGGCGGTGGCGCGGCTCGACCACCCCCACGTGGTCGGGATCCACGACGTGGGCGAGGTGTCGGCGGCGGCGGCGGAGGCGAGTGACGGGACCCTCGAGGCCGGCGCGCCGTTCCTGGTGATGGACCTGCTGCCGGGCGGCTCGCTGTGGAAGTACCGCGGGCGCCTCGCGTGGCCCGACCTGCGCAACCTGCTGCAGGTGCTGCTCGGCGGGCTCGCGCACGCCCACGCCCGCGGGGTGATCCACCGCGACCTCAAGCCGAGCAACGTGCTGCTGTCGGCGGAGCGGCGCGCGGTGATCTCGGACTTCGGGCTCGCCCACCTGTCGGAGGCCGACACGGTGCTGCTGCGCGCGGGCACCCCGTCGTACATGGCGCCCGAGCAGTTCCGCGACGCGTGGCGCGACTTCGGGCCGTGGACCGACCTGTACGGGTTCGGCTGCCTGGTGTGGACGCTGTGCGCGGGGGTGCCCCCGTACCGCCGCGGCACGTGGGAGGACACCCGCCGGGCGCACCTCGAGGACCCCCTCCCCCCGCTGATGCCGCTCCAGCCGGTCCCCGGCGGGTTCGAGGACTGGCTGCGCGCGCTGCTGCACCGCGACCCGATGCGGCGGGTGCAGTTCGCCGCCGACGCGGCGTGGGCGCTCGAGCAGCTCGACCCCGACGACGTACAGGACGTGGACCTCCAGCCGTTGGTCGAGCCGCTGGTGGAGCCGGAGGACGGGCTCGACCTGATCTTGCCCGAGCCGTCGGCGTTCGGCGCCGGCCCCGCGTTCGTGCCGGTGCAGGTCACGGTCGGGCGCAACGACCAGCCGCCGCCGCAGCCGGTGAGCTGGCGCGGCCCGAAGGCGCTGCGGCGGATGCACCTGCGCGGCGCCGGGCTCGGCCTGCTCGGGACCCGCGCGGTGCCCACGGTGGGGCGGAACACCGAGCGCGACGTGTTGTGGAACGCGCTGCTCCAGGTGCACCGGCTGCCGCTGGTGCGCGCGGTGTTGCTCGAGGGGGCGTCGGGCACCGGCAAGACCCACCTCGCGCGGTGGCTGGTGCAGCACGCCCACCAGACGGGGGCGGCGTCGTCGATGTGGATCGAGCACGGCGCCCGCGAAGAGACGAGCGGGGTCGCCGGGCTGCTGCGGGCGCACCTCGGGCTCGACGGGGTGGCGTGGGCCGACGTGCCGGCGCGGGTCGCCCACGCGGCCACCAGCTACGGCACGATCGATCCGAGCGACCACCGGGTGTTGACCGAGATCGTGCTCGACGAGCGGGGCGGGGGCGCGAGCTCGCCCGAGCGGCTCGCCGCGTTGTCGCGTCACCTGTGCGCGGTCGGCGCCCGCCGCCCGGTGGTGGTGGTCGTCGACGACGCGCACCGGGCCACCGACGCGCTGCTGCTCACGCGGTGGCTGCTGCAGCGGCGCGAGAGCGAGCCCACGCCGGTGCTGGTGGTGGTGGCGATCCAGGACGAGGGACTGGCGCACCGCCAGGCGCGCGAGCTGTGCGCCGAGATCGCGCGCAGCGACGGGGTCGAGCGGATCCGGGTGGACCCGCTGTCGGAGGAGGAGCAGGTCCAGCTGATCCGGGAGCTGGTCGGGCTCGAGGGTGAGCTGTCCCGGCGCGTCGCCGCCCGGACCAGCGGGAACCCCGCGTTCGCGGTCGCGCTGCTCGAGGACTGGGTCGAGCGCGGGGTGCTGCTCCCCGGCGAGGGCGGGTTCCGGATGCGCGACGGGGTCGAGGCCCACCTGCCCGACGACCTGCACACCGTGTGGGCGGGCCACCTCGAGCACGCGCTCACCGACTACGCCGAGGAGGTGTGGGGGGGCCTCGAGCTCGCCGCGGTGCTCGGCAGCCGGGTCGACACCGCCGAGTGGCTGCAGATCGCCGCCGGCACCGACCTGATGGCGAGCGTGGACGTGGTGGAGGAGCTGATCGAGCGGCGGCTCGCGGTCGGGACCCACCCGAGCGACAGCTGGCGGTTCGTCCACCCGATGGTGCGCGAGAGCCTGCTGCGGCGGGCGGCCGAGGCCGGGCGGCTGGCGGCGCTGCACGAGGTCGTGGTCGAGCAGCTGCTGCGGCGGCCGGCAGTCGACGACCAGCGGATGGCGCGGCACCTGATCGGGGCGAACCGGCCCGGGGAGGCGGTGCGGCGGCTGATGCACGCCGCGCGCGGCCTGTACGGCCTCGGCAACCTCCACGCGGTGCTCGACCTGTGTGACCAGGCCGACGACGCGATCGGGCGGGCGCCCGAGCTGCTGCTGAAGTGGCGCCGCGCGATCCAGCTGCAGCGGGCGCGGTCGCTGGTCGTGCTCGGCCGGCTCGACGAGGCCGAGGCCGCCGCGGTGGGCGCGGCGCACGAGCCCACCGCCGCCGAGTGCCCCGACGCGCGGCTGGTGCTGGCGACGGTCGCGATCCTGCGCGGCCAGGTGGAGCGGGCGCGCGACGAGGTCGCGGCGGTGAACACCCACGCGCGCGACACGGGGCTGCAGGACGTGCTCGCGCGGGGGCTGCGGGTCGCCGCGCACGCCGCGGGCGAGCTCGGGAACTCGGACGAGGCCCTGCGGTGGGCCACCGAGGCGCGCGCGCTCGCGGCGCGGATCCACGACCTGCTCGTGTGGGCCGAGGCCACCGCGCTGATCGCGGGGGTGCTCGCGTCGGTCGGCCACCTGCGCGAGGCGGAGCGGATGTGCGACGAGGCGCTGGGCGCGCGGGCCCGGATCGGGCAGCCCTCGGTGATCGCGTCGCTGCTGGCGGTCGGGGCGGAGGTCGAGCGGCGGAAGGGCCGACCACAGCGGGCGGCGCCGCTGCTGGAGGAGGCGGTCGAGCTGCTCGACCGGATGGGGTCACTCGACGCGGTGGTGCCGCGGCTGCGCCTGGCCGCGCTGCACGTGGGCGACGGTCGGTTCGGGGAGGCGTGGCGGCTCGGGGAGCGGTGCCGGCGCGAGACGGCGCTGCAGGGCCGGCCCCCGCTCGAGCTCGAGGTCCGCGCGGTGTTGCTGGTCGCGGCGCTCGGGCTCGCGGACCGGGCGGCGTGGGAGCAGCAGGCGACCCGGATCCTCGAGCTCGGCAGCGACGGGGTGACCGCCTCGCCGGACGGGTACGTGTTGATGGCCACCGCGGTGCGGCTGCTGCGCCGGAGCGGTGACCAGGCGCTCGCCCACTCGGTGGCGCAGGTGGTGCGCCGGTGGACCGCGGGGCGCGGGCGGGTGCACGCGGCCGAGATCGAGGGGATGTTGGCCTGAGGAGCGTGGCCGCCCGTAGGCCGCGCCAGCGGCCTCGGCCCGCTCCTCCCGTGCCTCTGCCCGCGCCCGTGCCCCTGCCCGTCCCGCCCCGTCCGTCGGATCGGGTGGGGACCGGCCGCGGCCGAGTCAGCTCGCCGCCTTCAGCGCGGACGGGTTCGAGCCGACCGCAGCCCGCGCCTCCCAGAGCAACGCCGTCGCGAGCGCCCGGTCGACCGGGCGATCGACCGTCCAGTCCAGCAGCACCTCGGCGTGACCGATCGCCACGCTGTACCTGCCGAGCGCGCACTCGAGCCTGATCGCGTCGGACAGGGTCGGCGCGACCACCTGGGCGCGCTCTCGCTCCCAGCAGCGCCTCGCCGTGGTGGACCCTGGGCGACGCATGCGGTAAGATGCCCCGTCCGCGTGGAGCCGAAATGGCACATCGACTGGGGTGGGTCTTCGGGCGCCGCGGGGCGGCGTTGTGGGTCGCAGCTCAAGTCGTCGGGCTCTCCACGGCGTGCGAGGAGCCTCCGAAGCCGCCCCCGGTGCACACCGAGACCGGTGCGGACGAAGGAGACGGTTCGACCGAGGCCTCGAGCACGTGGACCGTAAAATTGAGCGACACCACCACCTGCTCCTCCACACCCGCCCCCCGGCAGTACGCGCAGGTCGCGTTCTTCGTGACCGACGAGCCGATCGATGTCGACGGTCGCTGGTTGGATCGCGGATTCTTCGTCGCGGGCGGCATCGGCCTGGATTCGATCCTCACTGACGCGTGGGTGTATGATGTGGCCGCACCCGAGGGGACCTGCCCATGGCTCCTCCACTCCGCCGCCGTGTTCGGCGACGGCGCCGGCGGTGTGGCTCGCGGGGCGATGGCCTACCTGCCCGACACCCAGCAGCTGTTGATCGCAGGTGGTGTCGCCGACCGCGGCGCGTATCAGGCCTCGACGATGGAGGTGCGGCTGCTGAACCTCGGCGGCGGCAGCGGCGCCCAGTTCAGCGTCAGCGGTATCGGCCCCGGGGACACCGGCACCGTCGTGGTGCTCGACGACCCGTACTGTGAGGCGCCGACCGCGCCGTGCGACTACTTCGACGACCAGAGCTTTCCGGCGTGTTGGACGGTGTGGCAGCCGATGGATGGCTGCACCGGGGCGCTGCTGGGGGCGTGCCCAGTGTGGAACGGAAGCGCAGGCGACGTGTGCGCTCCCGGCCCCAAATGCGACAGCGCCGACCTGACCATGATCGAAGCCGAGCTACGACTTTACACCCGCACCACCACGGTCGAGGGGCTCGCCGACAGCGCGATGGTGGACGGGGCGGACGGGGCGGACGGGGCTCTGCACCTGTTCGGCGGCACGGCTGCGTGTTCGGGGCTGTGCCCTGAGCCTTGGCTCGCGCTGCTGGACCTGGGGCACGACGGGCACGTCGAGTCGGCCAACGCCATCAACTCTGCGAGGCGATGGACCCTCCTCCCGAGCGTCGGCAGCTACGCCAGCGCTGCTGCTGCTGTCGGTGAGACCGGCGTGCTTCGACCCGACTCTTGGCCATCCGATGCGTCGGTCGGCCTGCGCGGCGCTGCCGGCGCGTCCACCGGGCTCGACTGGGATTCCGGGCTCCGCCGGTGGGTGCCCGAGGGCGTGCGTCAGGATCTCCTGTTCGGCGGCACGAGCCAACAGGATGTCGCCCCCGAGGTGACCTTTTCGGTGCTACCGCAGACCCAGCCGAACTTCTTCCAGGGTTGTCCGGAACACACGGATCTCCCGTCCGTTCCGGCCTGGGTTCCGATCGAGCTCGTCGCCGGCTTCCAGGCCCCGTACGGGGTGCTCGGGGTCGACCCCACCGGGTCGACGGTCGAATACGAGGCGAAGGCCGTCACCCCATCGATGACGCCCCGAGCGAATGTCGCTGTGACCCGGTTCGACACCGACGCCGTACTGCTGTTCGGCGGGGAGGAGGAAGTCGAGCCCGGGTGGTTCCAAGCGACCGACGCGATCCAGCTGGTGGACGTAGGCGTGGAACCCTTCCAGCGCGCAGAGGTCGGCAGCGTGGGCTACAGCACCGCGGGCGCCGCCCTGGTCACCGATCCGTTCACTCGTCGGGCCTGGGCGTTCGGCGGGAATCTCGTCGAGGCCGCCACCTGGTCGATCTCGCACCAGGACACCGTGATCGACCCGAACGGCGCGAGCACGTTCGAAGTGCTCGGGATGGAGCAGGAGATCGCCCAGGTCTCGGGGACCGATCTCGCGGCGTCCAGTTGGGAGGTGCGATACGGCTACCGGCTGGCGCACCACTGCTCCCAGGGCGCGCCGCCAGCGCCTGCGTGGGCGAGCACCACCCGCACCGATCGGTGCTTCGCCGACCGGATCGTGTTGGAGTTTCGTGACCAGTCGCCGGGGGCCGCACCCGACGGCGCCGAGCGCGCCACCGCGGAGGTCGAGGTGCGGTTCGGAGGCGCCGGCGCGTGGTACCCGGCCGAGCCGATCGGCCCGCTCGCGGGCGACGAGGACCAGGACGGCATGCCCGACGACGGGGCACCGGTGGGTACCCGGATCCCGAACCTCTATCGGTTCTATCGCTCCTACCGGGTGCCCCGCAGCTTGGCGGACGGTGACCAGCTCGACGTTCGAGTGGTGGTGTCCACCTCGACCAGCCAGCCGGTGCCCGCGGCGCTCGACGTCCGGACGAACCAGGCGGCGCTGACCTACGCAGAGATCGGAGACGACGCGACCCAGGTGGTGTACGCGGGCCAGGCGTTGGCCCGGCCCGCGGTGGGTCCGATGGTCGGCGGGTACGCCGCAGGTGCCGAGCAGGCGCCGCTGTGGCGCACGCACCTGCTCGCGCCCGACGGGGCCGCGGGGATCGCCTCCGGAGGCGAGGTACCCTGTGAGGACGCTGCGTTCGAGCTGCTGGAGATCGCGCCGGACCCGAGCCGCTCGCGGTGCCTGATCACCGGCGACGGCGCGTCTCGACCGTTCCTTCAGGCGATCCTGGACGATGACGACCTGATCGTCCTGTTCGTGGCGGGCGGGCTGGACGCGATCGGCACCATCGACGGCCGGATCTCGGTGTGGGCCGACCCGGGCCTGTCGGAGGGTGTCCACGACGACCTGGTCGCGTACGTCAGCGACCCGCTGCCGCAGCAGGGGCCGGCCGACCTGGCGTGGCTCGAGGCGACGTTGGGCCCGCTGCCTGCGAGCACGTGGGTCGTGGTGGCCACCCGACCGCCCGCCGAGGCGTTCGGAACCCCGATCGTGGGGGTCACTTTCGGCGGGCTCACCTGGCTGCAAGACTTCACCTTGGATGGGGAGCTCGACGACGGTGTAGGGAGTGTGTTCCCCCACGACTGGCGCAGCGCGATGCTCCACGAGCTGGCACACGCGTGGTTCGGGTACCAGGTCCGGAAGATGGAGGCGCCCGACGCCGACGGTCGGGACACCACCTGGGTGATCGAGGGGATGCCGAGCCTGCTGTCCACGATGCGGTACCCGCAGAGCGGCGGCCGGGACGAGATCCTGGACAACCGGCGCCGGTTCGCGCGGGCGGTGAACGACATCGTGTGGTCGCGGTACAACGAGCAGGTACTGCATCGGATCGAGCACGTACCGCTCGAGACTGATTCGTTTGGGACACTCGACCACCCGGCAGCGCGAGTGTATGGCGTGGCGCCGTACCTGTTGTCCCAGCTGGCGTTCACCGCGGCAGCCACCGACCCGGGCACGCCGGACCCGATGTTCAGCCTGGGGCGGTGGACCGCGGTGTTGGCTGGCGCCCCGCTGCGCGAGCTGACCCGAGACCTGGTGAAGGGGTACGTCGACTCCGAGGTCGCGGGGTTTTGGGACACGTGGCTCGACGACGCCGACAGTGTCGGGATCCCTCTCGTCGGGCCCGAGTCGCTCGTCGTCGACGGCGCAGGGGTAGGCACGCTCACCGTGCGCCAGTGGCAGGTCGACTGGCTCGGGTGGCCCGCGTTCTCGGACGTCCCGTACGTGCTGGGCTGTGCGCCCGAGGGTGACCCCGGCGTGCTCGCGTTCGACGCGTGCACCGCCACCGAGACCACGTGGTTCGACGCGAAGCCCGCCACCACCGGTCCAGCGGCGCCGACCTTCGAGCGCACCCTCTCCCCCGACGCCGGGACCGGCGCCTACCGGCTGGCCGTGCTGTCGGGCCCGTCGCTCCTCCCAGGCGTCCCGACATACTCGGTGGAGCGCGGAGGGAACCTGCTGGATCAGCGGTCTTCGTTCGCCGCCGCCCGAACGTGGATGACCGTGTGCAACGGCGACACGACCGGGCGGTGTGACCCCGCAGCCGACTCGGACGTCCCCGCGGACGGCGTCCTCGACGACTTCGACCACGACGGCCACCCGGACTGGTCCGACTGCCGGCGCGACTCGGCGAGTCCGGTGCCTCCGGGGCAGGTGTACTTCCTCGCGCCCGAGGAACCGGTGGGGGCGGCGCCCGACCTGTTCACCACCGATGCGAACTGCGACGGGTGGCCCACCCCCCTGATGGTGGAGCTGCTGTGACACCGCGACTGGAGGCGAACATGCGCTGGAAGGGGTTGCTGACCGCGCTGTGGATGGGGGTGGCGACCGCAACCCTCCCCGGCGGCGACGGCGCGAGCGCCGCCGCCCCGAACGTCCCCGTCCCGTGGGATCGGATCGTCGACTCTCTGGACGCCGCGAACACGATGTTCCTCGGGCTGGGGATCGTGTCGCGCTCCGGCGGTGAGATCCACGCCAACCCGATCGGACCCGGCAACGTGTACCTCCGGGTCGCGGAGGACAGTCGGTTCACCGCTGATATCGAAGGGATCGCTCGAGTGACCTTCGATGGCACCGAGCTGTGGTTCGACAACCCGAACCCGAACGTGCCCCCCAAGCGCCAGGCCGCGCTCGAGCCGATCGTACGCGACCTGGTCCCGTTCCTCCGCGCGGGGATGCCGGGGTCGACCTGGCGGGTGCTGACCGGGCCGGAGCCCGGGATGCCCCTGTCGGTGGTGGACGACGCCAAGTGGGCCGAGGTGAGGCTCCCGTTCCCGTGGGCCGCAGCGTCCCGAGTCTACCTTCGAGTGGACAGGGAAGGGCGTTGGATGACGATTCGGGTGATCGACGCCGCCACCGACGAGCCGTACGACCTGGACGATCACCACTACTACTACTCGGAGATCAACTCCCGCGGCAACTACTGGGACGTGGTGTTGGAGCCGGATCTCGACGTGCGTACGTATCGCGGCTTGCAGTCCCACGGGTATCTCGAGTGGGTCACCCTTCAGCACCCGAGCGAGGGCGCGCTGATGTACCATCAGCGGATCGTACGCCTGCCGCTGACCTACCAGGACCTGCTGTCCACCGGCACCCAGGAGTCGTACGGAGAGCGCCCCGCCCTCGAGATCGGCCCCGTCGTCTG
>JBEBJC010000893.1:0-3782 GCA_040080105.1 Myxococcota bacterium | reverse complement strand
ATCCGGGTCTGGCCGGTCCGCGCGAGGAACCGCTCGAGCCGGGTCGCCACGGTCGCCGCGTGGCCGGACAGCCGCAGCGCCAGCGCGAGGAACGCGGTGCCGGCGTCGCGCCACCCGGCCGGGAACGACTGCAGGTCCTCCAGCTCGACCCACTGGCGCCGCGCCAGCCCCGCCACCGGTCGGCGCGCCTCGACGTACCGCAGCTCCACCCGCCCCCCAGCCGGGCTCCGTACCCCGGGCGAGCCGGCGGGGTCGGGTGCACCCGGTTTCGTTCGAAACAGTCGCTGAAACGATAGTGAAACAGACTGAACCGGTGGTGTTTCGAGGGCGGGCCCGATCTGCGCCCGGAGGGGATGCGGGTGCTGCGGGGCGTCGGCACGTCGCGTGCATCGTCCGGCGCAGGAGGTGTTCGATGACGGTGGAGGCGTTCTACGACCCGCGGACCTGGACGCTGACGTACCTGGTGTGGGACGCGGCCACGCGCGACGCCGTGGTGATCGACCCGGTGCTGGACTACGACGCCAACCGGGTCAAGGTGTTCGACGAGAGCGTGAACAAGCTGCAGGCGCGGGTGCAGGAGCTCGGGCTCACCGTGCACTGGGTGCTGGAGACCCACGCCCACGCCGACCACCTGTCGGGCGCGGATCTGCTGCGGCGCCGGCTCGACGCGAAGGTCGCGATCGGCGAGCGGATCCGGGAGGTGCAGTCGTTCTTCGCCGGCGTGTTCCAGCTCGGCTCGGACTTCCCGGTCGACGGGCGGCAGTTCGACAAGCTGGTCACCGACGGCGAGCGCCTGACCGCAGGCTCGCTCGAGGTGACCGCGATGGCCACCCCGGGCCACACGCCCGCCTGTGTGACCTGGCAGATCGGCGACGCCGTGTTCACCGGCGATGCGCTGTTCATGCCGGACCAGGGCACGGGGCGGTGCGACTTCCCGAACGGGTCGGCCGCCGAGCTTCACGACTCGATCCGCAAGCTGTACGCGCTGCCGGCGGACACCCGGGTGTTCGTGGGGCACGACTACCAGCCGGGCGGGCGCGAGGTGCGGTGGGAGTCGAACATCGGCGAGGAGAGGGACGCGAACGTCCAGCTGCGCGGCGACACCGATCGAGACACGTTCGTCCAGTGGCGCACCGCCCGCGACAAGACACTGGCGCTGCCGAACCTGCTGTTCCAGAGCCTGCAGGTGAACATCCGCGCCGGCGCCCTGCCGCCCGCCGCGCCGCGCGCGTTCCTGAGCCTGCCGGTGAACCTGTTCGACGGCCCGGTGCCCGAGTGAGCGACCCGCTGTCGGGGATCGGGACCCGCGAGGGGGCGGGGTGGTGGGAGCTGTCGGTCGCCGACGCAGCCCCGCGGCTCGACGTGTTCGATCTGGTGGACGTGCGGGAGCCACACGAGTTCACCGGCGAGCTCGGTCACGTGGCCGGCGCGCGCTCGGTGCCGCTCGCGACGGTGGACCCGCGCACCGGGTTCGACCGCGATCGGCCGGTGCTGGTGATCTGCCGGTCCGGCGGGCGTTCGGCCCGGGCGGCGGCGGCGCTCGTCGCCGCGGGGTTCCCGCGGGTGTACAACCTCACCGGCGGAATGTTGGCGTGGAACGAGGCGCGACTGCCGATCGCGCGCTGAACTCGCTACACGAGCCCCGCGCGCTTGCGCATCCGCCAGAACGTGGTCCGGCTCACCCCGAGCGACTCGGCCGCCCGGTCGATGTCGCCGCCCGCCGCGTCGAGCGCGTCGCGGACCTGGTCACCTCCGCCGGGTCGCCGCGCGGGCTCGACCCGGCGGGCCTGGGCAGGGTCCGACAGCTCGGGCGGCAGCTGGTCCCGTGTCAGCACCGGCCCCCGCCCGACCGCGTGCGCGTACTCGATCGCGTTGCGCAGCTCGCGCACGTTCCCCGGCCAGTCGTGTGCCAGCAGCGCGCGCATCGCCTCGGGCGCCACCTCGGTCACACGGCGCGGGCCGCGGCGGTTGAACTCGTCGACGAACGCGTGGATCAGCGGGTCGAGGTCGAGCCGGCGCTCGCGCAGGGGTGGCAGAAACACCGGCACCACCCGCAGCCGGTACAGCAGATCCTCGCGGAACCGGCCTTTACGGGCCTCTTCGCGCAGCGCCCGGTGTGTGGCGGCGATCACCCGCACGTCGGTCGACTCGGTGGTGTCTCCCCCGACCGGGACGAACGTGCGCTCCTGCAGCACCCGCAGCAGCTTCGCCTGCAGATCGAGCGGCAGCTCGGCGACCTCGTCGAGGAACAGCGTGCCGCCGTCGGCCCTGGCGAAGATCCCGCGGTGGTTCGCGACGGCGCCGGTGAACGCCCCCTTCACGTGTCCGAACAGCTCGCTCTCGAGCAGCGTCGGGGTGAACGCGGCGCAGTTCACCGCGACGAACGGCCCGTCGCGCCGCGGGCTCTCCTGGTGGATCGCGCGCGCCACCAGCTCCTTGCCGGTCCCGGACTCGCCCCGCACGAGCACGGTGGCGTCGGTCTCGGCGACGTTGCGGATCATCGGCAACAGCCGCAACATCGCCGGGTCGCGGGTGAGCAGTCCATGGAACGCAGTGACCTCGGGGCCGCCCGGCAGCGGCGCCGCAGCGTGCCCGGACGGGTCGAGCGTGAGCAGGTGCAACGTACCGGCGGGGACGGCGCCGTCGAACAACGTGCGGTGGTAGTGGCGCACGAACACGTGACCGCCGTCCGACCGGGCGACCCGCACCGCCGCCCCGTACGGCCGTGGCCGCTCCTGCTCGCACACCACCCCGTCGGGACACACCGCGCCGAGCACCTGCTCCCGGTCGAACCCGAGCATCCGCTCGGCTTCGGCCGACCAGTACACCACCCGCCGGTCGGGGGTGGTCACCACCACCGCGGCCTCGGGCACCAGCTCGGCGAGTGAGCGAAACGCGGCGCTGGGCTCGACCCGGCGGAGCCAGCGCTGGAGCTCGCGCTCGGACGGACTCTGTTCCATCTCGTTTCATAACGGGGTGAAACGCTGCCGCAACCGGTGGCCGCGCCCGTGGCGAGCCCCGTCAGCGCGCGTCCGGCGTCGCGACCACCACCACGTTGCCGTCCGGATCGGAGAAGTACGCCGCCCGGTCGCCCCACGGCCGCGGTGCCGGCCCCGACAGCTCGCGCGCCCCCGCCTCGCGCAGCCGGGTGCACGCCTGCTCGAGGTCGTCGGTGTGCAGGTACAGCTCGGTGGGCCCGATCCCGCCCGGCGGCACCTGCGCGGGGGCCTCCCCGGTGTTCGCCGCGAACCCGGCCCGCGCGTACAGCCCGAGCCGCAGGCTGCCCGGCAGCGCGAGCTCGACGTACACCGGCAGGTCCACCTCGCGCGGCCACCCGAAGGTGTCGGCGTAGAACCGCGCCGACCGGGCGACGTCGGACACCGCGAGGATCGTGAGCACGTGGCGGGTGGTCATCGCGTCCCATCCTACAGAGGCTCGGGGTGAGGGCCCAACATCACCCGCGCCGCCTCCACCGACGCGCGCGCCCCCACCAGCGCGAGCACGTCGCCGGCCTGCAGCGGGTCGTCGGGTCGCGGCAGCTCCGGAGGGCGCCCCGCGCGGGTCACCGCCACCACCGTCGCGCCGGAGCGCGCCCGCAGGTCGAGCTCGGCCAACGTGCGCCCGACCGCCGCGCTGTCCGCCGCCAGGTCGACCTCCACCGGGTGGCCGGGGCCGTCGAGCGTCGGGCGGGTCAGCCGGCGCGCCATCGCCGCCGCGCCCGACTCCGCGTCGACCTCGCCCGCGCGCCGCCACACCTGGCTCGCCGCCCACGCGCCCGCCAC
>JBEBJC010000892.1:0-3790 GCA_040080105.1 Myxococcota bacterium | reverse complement strand
TCGCCAAAGTGCGGGCTCGCCAGCAGGCGATCGACGAGCCGCGCATAGGCGTCCGGTGAACGATCAGCGACGAACGCCGCGACCTCGGCGGCCGACGGACGATGCCCTTCGTCGAACGCCAGCATGTGATGGAACAGGTCGCCGAGTTCGGTCCACACGGCCGGGTCGCGCAGCGCGTCGGCGTTGCGGGCGGTGGCGTCGGCCCACCGCTCGGACAGGAACCGATCCTGCTCGGTTTGGCGCAGCTTCGCCTTCCCGAGCTTCTCCGCCATCATCAGCTCGAACAGCACGGTGCCGAGGCCGTAGACGTCCGACGCCGCGGACTCCGGCTCGAAGAACAGACGCTCCGGCGGCATGTACTCGAGCGAACCGAACGCGAGCTCGGCGGTCTTCGCCTCCCGCGCGTCGAACTCGGCCCGCGCCACGCCGAAGTCGAGCACCTTCACCCGCCCCTGCGCATCCACCATCAAGTTCGACGGCTTGATGTCGCGGTGGATCACCCGCAACGGTCGCTGAGCCCCCGCCGGGGGCCGGTTGTACGCCGCGTCGAGCGCGGACGCGACCGCGACGCCGATCCCCAGGACCGCGCCCAGCGGCAAGATCTGGTTGGTGGTCCGCAGGTGATCGACGAGCGTGGCTGCGTCCACCGCGTCGAGGTACTCCATCACCACCGCGGATCTGCCGCTGATCACGGCGAAGTCCAGCACCTCCACGATGTTGTCGTGCCTGAGCCGAGACAACAGCCGGGCTTCGTCGCGCATCCTCGACGCGATCTCCGGGTTGTCGGTCCAGCGCCGATGCAACAGCTTCACCGCGACGATCTGCGCCGTGCCGGAGCCGTCGGCGGCGATCATCTTGGTGATGTAGACGCTGCCGAAGCCGCCGGAGGCGATCTCCTGCAGGAACTGGAACTTCCTCGCTCCCTGCGCCACAGATGACAAGCTTCCCCGCCCGTTGCTCATTCTATCGCGAACCGTCCGGTATAGTACCTTCCCGACCCCGCGGAGGATCATTGCTCGCTCGACCCGGATGTCGGACTCGGCCAGTTCTCGGCGCCCTACCCTTGTTGTCGACGGCAGCGGCGCTGGGGGTCGGGGGGTGTTGGAAAGACGTGTACCCGGTCGTCCCGCCGGACGTGCTGCGGTTCCAGCCCGAGATCGGGGGTCCCGCAGACTGGTCGGTGTCCCCGATCGAGCTGCCGCTGCAGTGCCCCGACGGCGAGCCAGGGCGGTTCTACGTGCTGTACCCCGACCGCGTGCCCGCGGGACCGATGCCCGCGGCGGTCCTGTTCCACTCCGGATCGTTCGACTACGTGTACGCGCCGGAGCCGGGCGCGCCGCTCGAGGGGACCCACTTCGCCGAGCCGTCGCGCCTCGACTCGGAGTGGGCGGTGCACCAGGTGTTCGTGACGCTCGGGATGTACCCCGAGCAGGACGCCACCGAGAGCCACGACGGCCGCCTGGCGGTCGCGCTGGCCGAGGCCGGCGTCGCGGTGCTCCTGCCGTCGAACTGCTGGGGCGACCTGTGGGCCGACCAGCCGGGCGCGGTCGACAACGAGTTCGGCGCCGACCTGTTCTCGCGCCAGGGTCGCGCCGCGGCCGAGTGGTCGTGGCAGCTGCTCGCCGATCCGACGTTCGGGCCGCTGTTCGACGTGCAGCTCCCGTTCACCCCCGACCCGACGTCGTTGTACGCGATCGGGCTCGGCGAAGGCGGGCGCGCGGTGATGGAGCTGTCGTCGATCGACCACGACGCCGACGGAGCCCCCGACTACGCGATCGCGGGCGCGGTGGTCGACTCCCCCCCGGACGACCTGCGGGTGTATTTCGACGACGCCGGCCTGTTCGCGTCGACGGTCGAGGGCCTGTCGAGGATCTTCCCCGCCGGACCGGCGCAGGCGGAGTCGGGCTCGGCGTGGGCCGCTCCCCTCCCCGACCGGTTCGGGTACTTGTACTCGACCGGTGACCCGCGGCTGCCGACCGAGCTGAACGAGGCGGCGGTCGAGCGGCTGACGGCTGCGGGCGCGTGGGTCGACGCGAGCGAGGACGTGCGCCACGTGCGGGTGAACGGCGGCGCCGACCCGGCGTTGGCCGAGCGGGTGGTGCAATTCCTGACGACCGGCGCAACGCGCTGAGGCGCCAGGCCCTTCCTACTCGATGGCCTCGGCTCCGCGCAGGAACCGTAAAGGTCGGCGCAACCGGATTGACGATGTGGACCTGCAGCAATACCGGGCGGAGCGCCCCGTGCGCAGGGAGGGTGGACACGTGGCGAGTGATCGCCTCACGGACAGCCTCGAGCGGCACTGGCTGACCGGTGCGTCGCTCGGACGAGGCACCTGGGGCCGAACGAGATTGGTGCGCGACCCCAACGGTCGCGAGGCCGTTCTCAAAGAACCATTGTCCGAAGCAGACTTTCCGGCGGACGCCCCCGTTCGGGACGACCTGATCGCGGCCTGTCGGGCGATCGCGCGCGAGCAGATCGAGCAGCTCCAGCAGCTCCACCGGCCGTGTCCTCCGAGGCTCGAGGCCACGGTCGACCTCGGCGACGACCGGATCTCCCTGCTGACTCCCCGGTACGACACCCTCGAGCGGCGCCTCGAGGCCGGACTGCCCCTCGCCGAGGTCGTCCGGCTGTTGCACCAGGTGACCTCGGTCCTGGCGGAGACCGGGTGGGTGCACGGCAACCTCCGCCCGAGCAACATCTGGTTCGACGAGCGCGGCGAGGTCGTCCTGGCGGACGCGTCGACCCACACCCTGGGGCTGCACCAAGCGCGGCTGGCCGAGCTCGCCCACACCAGTGAGTGGCTGCCGCCCGAGGCCCGCCTGCGCAACGCCACCCGCGGTGAGCCCAGCCGACCCGGGCCGTCGTGGGACACTTGGGCGCTGTGCCAGCTGGTCCACGCCGCGATCCATGCAGAGCCCACGGGCGCAGACGCGCTGACCCTCGCTCCGGCGGGGCTCGACAAGGTGTCGTTGGCCCAGGTGAAGGAGGTCGCGGCGGAGCGCCTCGCCGCCGAGCGCTCGAACGGGAGGTTCCGCGCCCGGGTCATCGAGCGGGTCGGAGCGCTGCTGGGCCGAGGCCTGTCCCCCGATCACGAGCCCTCGCCCCCGTACCGGTTCGCCACCGCGAGGGAGTTGGCCGAACGGCTCGCCGAGCTGCTGGCCCTGCTCCGGCCGCGGGTGGTGGAGGTGGGCAAGGTGCTGCTGCCCGCACACGCGACCGACGGCGTGTTCGCTCCCCGGACCGGCCAGCCCTCCACCGCCTCGTTCACCGTGACGGTCGGCTGCACGCCCGGGATCACCGACCACGACGACCTGGTGTGTGGCCTGCAGCTCACCGACCTCGACGAGCCCGACGTCCGGCGGCCGGTCGACGACGCGGAGCTCTCGGTGCAGCTCCACCCGTCCGGGAGGCTGCGGTTCCAGATCGCGCTCGGCGCCCTCGACCCGGGCCGGTACCGGATCCGGGTGGCGTTCGTGGTGAAGGACTCGGGCGACGAGCCGCTCGTGACCACGGGTGAGTTCGAGGTCCGCCCCCCGCCGGGCTACGTCCCGCCGACGCGGGAGCCGGCGCCGCCCCAAGCGATCGCGTTCCACGGGCGCCGCACCCACGACGCGCCGGTCGCCTCCGACGACGCTCCGCCGTTCCCTCGGCCGGTGGCGCCGCCCGACGACCCGGAGGACACCCCTCCCGCGCCGATCCGGGTGAGCCCGCCCGCGGCGGTTCGAGCGGCCTCGCCGCCGCCGCCCGCGACCTTCACCCCGGCGCGGCACCTGCCCGAGGAGGCCCCGCC
>JBEBJC010000061.1:0-16760 GCA_040080105.1 Myxococcota bacterium | reverse complement strand
GCGGGAGAGCACGCCCACCCGCCCCGGCGTGTGGATCGCCCCCGGCATGATCCCCATCTTGCACTGGCCCGGAGTGATGACCCCGGGGCAGTTCGGCCCGATCAGGCGCGGCCCGGTGGTCTTGCCCGGCAGCGGGCCCTTGGTGCGGAGCACCTCGGCCACCGCGATCATGTCGCGCACCGGGATCCCCTCGGTGATCGCCACGATGAGCTCGATGCCCGCGTCGATCGCCTCCAGGATCGCGTCGGCGGCGAACGGGGGCGGCACGAAGATCATCGAGGCGTTGGCGCCGGCCTTGTTCACCGCGTCGTGCACGGTATCGAACACCGGCACGCCTTCGAACGCCTGCCCGCCCTTGCCGGGGACGACGCCCCCGACCACGGTGGTGCCGTAGGCGATGCACTGGCGCGTGTGGAACGCGCCGGCGCTGCCGGTGATGCCTTGGGTGATCACCCGGGTGTTCTTGTCGACCAGGATCGACATGTCAGGCTCCCTTCACGGCGGCGACGATCGCGTCGGCGGCATCATCGAGGTTGTTGGCAGGGGTAATGGCGAGGCCCGAGTCACGCAGGACCTGCGCGCCGAGCTCGGAGTTGGTGCCGGAGAGGCGAACGACCAGCGGCACCTTCAGCCCGACCTCCTTCACCGCCGCGATCACGCCCTGCGCGATCACGTCGCACTTCATGATCCCGCCGAAGATGTTGACCAGGATGCCCTTCACAGCGGGATCGCGGGTGATGATCCGGAACGCGGCCGAGACCTGCTCCTGGTTCGCCCCGCCGCCCACGTCGAGGAAGTTCGCAGGCTTCGCGCCCTTGAATTGGATGATGTCCATCGTCGACATCGCGAGGCCGGCGCCGTTGACCATACAACCGATGTTGCCGTCGAGCGACACGTACGACAGGTTCCACTTCGCCGCCTCGGTCTCGGCGGGGTCCTCTTCCGACTCGTCGCGCATCGCCGCGATCTCGGTCTGGCGGAACAGCGCGTTGTCGTCGAAGGTCATCTTCGCGTCGAGCGCGATCACGTCGCCGCCCTTGGTCACGACCAGCGGGTTGATCTCCAGCATCGAGCAGTCGGTGCCGAGGTACGCGTCGTACAGCGCCTGGAACATCTTCATGCCGGCCTTGTGCGCGGCGCCGGTGAGCCCGAGCTCGAACCCGAGCTGGCGAGCCTGGAACGAGGTGAGGCCGGTGGTCGGGTGGACCCACAGCTTCACGATCTGCTCGGGGTGATGCTCGGCGACCTCTTCGATGTCCATCCCACCGGCGAGCGACGCCATGATCAGGATCCGGTTCTTCGAGCGATCGAGCAGGATCGACAGGTACAGCTCGCGGTCGATGTCGCAGCCGGCCTCGACGAACAGGTGCGCGACCCGCGTCCCGCCGGCGCCCGTCTGCTTGGTGACCAGCGTGTTGCCCAGCATCTCCTGCG
Organism: Myxococcota bacterium; assembly: GCA_040080105.1. GTDB lineage: Bacteria > Myxococcota_A > UBA796 > UBA796 > JACKER01. Next base: position 15,326 of record JBEBJC010000061.1, on the reverse strand, counting down.
CGTGTTGGGCGACCTCGTCCAGGCTGCGCGCGAGCCGCACGCCCCCTTTGCCCTCGCCGGCCTCTTCACCGGCCGCGACCCGCGCGATCGCCTCGGCCGAGACCTGCTCCTTGAACCGCCCCTTGCCGCGCCCGCCGGCGTGGATCTGGGACTTCACCACCCACAGGCTCCCGCCGATCCGCTCGGCCGCCTGGCGAGCCTCGGCGGGGGTCGCGGCCGCCCCTCCTTCGAGCAACGGGACCTTGTACTTGCGCAGCAGCGCCTTGGCTTGGAACTCGTGCACCTTCACGTCGACACCTCGAGAGCAGTTGGTAGCGGCGAGCGCCGCCGGAAAAACATGGGACGAAGCTGAGGACTGAGAACTCCACCAACAAGCGAGCTCACATCCGCGCGATGATCGCGTCGCCGAACTCGCTGCACTTCAGCAGCGTCGCGCCCTCCATCAAGCGGTGGAAGTCGTAGGTGACCTGCTTGTCGCCGATCGACCGCTCGATCCCGCGGATGATCCGATCCGCGGCCTCGGTCCACCCCATCCGGCGGAGCATCATCTCCCCGGACAGGATCACCGACGCGGGGTTCACCTTGTCCTGGTTCGCGTACTTCGGCGCGGTCCCGTGGGTGGCCTCGTACACCGAGTGGCCGGTCACGTAGTTGATGTTCGCGCCCGGCGCGATCCCGATGCCGCCGACCTGCGCCGCCAGCGCATCGGACAGGTAATCCCCGTTCAGGTTCAAGGTGGCGATCGCGGAGTACTCGCTGGGCCGCAGCAACACCTGCTGCAGCATCGCGTCGGCGATGACGTCCTTGACCACGAGCTTGCCCGCCTGAACCGCCGCGGACTGCGCCGCGTCGGCGGCGGCCTTGCCCTGCGCGGCCTCGATCGCCTCGTACTGTGCCCAGGTGAACACCTTGTCGCCGAACTCGCGCTCGGCCAGGGCGTATCCCCAGCTCTTGAACGCGCCCTCGGTGAACTTCATGATGTTGCCCTTGTGCACGATCGTGAGCGACGGCAGCTTGTGATCGAGGGCGTGCTGCAGCGCGCACCGCATCAGGCGCTCGGTGCCCTCCTGCGACACCGGCTTGATGCCGATCCCGCTGGTCTCCGGGAACCGGATCTTCTCGACCCCGAGCTCCTTCTGCAGGAAGTCGACCAGCTTCTTCACCTCGGGGGTGCCCGCGGCCCACTCGATGCCCGCGTAGATGTCCTCCGAGTTCTCGCGGAAGATCACCATGTCGACGTGCTGCGGCTCCTTCACCGGGCTCGGCACGCCGGTGAACCACCGCACCGGGCGCACACACGCGTACAGGTCGAGCTGCTGCCTCAACGCGACGTTCAACGACCGGATGCCGCCACCGACCGGGGTAGTGAGCGGCCCCTTGATGCCGAACAGGTACTTCGAGATGTGGGTCAGGGTGGCCTCCGGCAGCCACTCCCCGTAGAGGCTGAAAGCCTTCTCCCCGGCGAACACCTCGTGCCAGACGATCTTGCGCTGCGAACCGTACGACTTGGCGACCGCAGCGTCGAACACCCGCACGCTGGCCCGCCAGATGTCGGCGCCCGTGCCGTCTCCCTCGATGTAGCAGATGATGGGGTCGTTGGGGACGTTCAGCACTCCGTTCGCGCCGACCGTGATCGTGGATCCGGTGGAGGGTTCGGACAACGAGGGCATCGATTCGACTCCGACGTGCGGCCCGCTCCCGGGCCGCGGGGTTACAAACGCCGCGTAGGCTGGTCTTCGGCCAGGTACTCGGGCCGGTACAACGGGACGCCGCGTCCGCCGCGGAACCGCGCGCGTTCGTCGACGACTTGGGACGAGATCCCGGAGATCCGGGCGAACCCGAACAGCACGGTATAGTACTCGGGTTCGGTGAACCCTACGGCGTGCAGCAACACGCCCGACACCGCGTCGACGTTCGGGTAGGGGTTGCGCACCTTCGGCAGCTCGCCGAGCACCAGCGGGACCACCCGGCGCAGCGCGCGCGCCACGGCGAACAACGGGTCGTCCGGACACAGCGCCTCTCCGAGCGCGTACTCCAGGGTGGCGCGGGCGTCCTCGGCCCGCAGCACGGAGTGGCCGAAGCCGGCGATCGCCCGACCCGCCGCCAGCTCACCTCGCACGAACGCCTCGACCACGTCGGGGTCTGCAGACCCCACCCGCCGCACGAGCTCGAGCGACTCCTGGTTGGCGCCGCCGTGAAGCGGGCCGGACAACGCGGCCATCGAGGCCGTGAGCGAGCCGAACAGCTCCGCGCGGCCGCTGGCGACCGCCTTGCCCACGAAGGTGGACAGGTTGCCGCCGCCATGGTCCGCGTGCAGGACATAGAACACGCGCAACACCCGCTCGAGCGCGCGAGGGTCGGCGTGTGGGACGTCGAGCAGCTGCACGAAGTCCTCGATCATGCCCAGGTCGCGCCGCGACGGGCGAGGCTCCCCCCACCCCGAGCGGAGCCGGAACACCGCCGCCACCAGCTCGGGGGCGAGCGCTATCGCGGTGCGGGCGTCCTCGGCGGGGTCCCCCGTGCCGTGGAGCATCCCGGTCACCGCCAGCCCCACCTCGAGCCACGCCATCGGGTGACCCTCGGGCGGAAGGGCGCGCAGGGCAGCGATCACCCGAGGGTCGAGCCCCCGCCGGGCGCGCAGGTCGGCGTCGAACGAAGCGCGCTCCCCCTCGGACGGGAGGCGCCGCTCGAGCAGCAGGTGCACCACCACCTCGGGGTCGAGGTGCGCCAAATCGCCGACCGGGTACCCGCCGTACGAAACGCCCAGCACCGGGTCGACGTGCGACGTGCGACAGGTCCCGACCGGCACGCCGCGCAGCCCGGTGTTCAGCTGGTCGCGGGTGACCTGGAACAGGACCTCGGACCCGTCCGCCATCGGTGTGCTCCTCGCGTCGGTCCGCTTAGTCCCCCGCGGCGGTGGTCGCAACGACCTCTACTTGACGAAGGCGCGGACCGCGTCGGCCCGATCGGTGCGCTCCCAGCTGAACCCGGGCCGACCGAAGTGGCCGTGCGCGGCGGTGGCGCGGTAGATCGGCTTGAGCAGGTCGAGGTGCTTGACCAGGGCGGCCGGCTTGAACGGGAACAGCTCCCGCACACACGCCGACAGCCGCTCGTCCGACACCTTCCCGGTGCCGAACGTGTCGACCATCACCGACACGGGCTCCGCCACGCCGATCGCGTAGGCCACCTGCACCAGCGCGCGCTCGGCGGCGCCGGCCGCGACGATGTTCTTCGCGACGTACCGCGCCATGTACGCGGCCGACCGGTCGACCTTGGACGGGTCCTTGCCGGAGAACGCGCCGCCGCCGTGTGAGCCGTGCCCGCCGTAGGTGTCGACGATGATCTTCCGCCCGGTGACCCCCGAGTCGCCCATCGGGCCGCCGATCACGAACCGCCCGGTCGGGTTGACGTAGTACTTCGTGTTCGCGTCGAGCAGGTGGGCCGGGATCGTGGTCTTGATCACGCGCTCGATCACGTCGGACTTGATCTGGGCCTGGGTGACGTCCTCGGCGTGCTGCGAGGACACGACCACCGCGTCGACCCGGACCGGCTTCCCGTCGCGGTACTCGACCGTGACCTGGGTCTTGCCGTCGGGGCGGAGGTAGCCGAGGGTGCCGTCCCGCCGGACGGCGGACAACCGCTCGGACAGGCGGTGCGCGTAGTAGATGCTCGCGGGCATCAGCGCCTCGGTCTCGTCACAGGCGTAGCCGAACATCATGCCCTGGTCGCCCGCGCCCTGCTCCTTCTCGGAGCCTTCGTCCACGCCGGCGGCGATGTCGGGGCTCTGCTGCTCGATCGCGACCATGATCGCGCAGGTGTTCCCGTCGAACCCGTGGTCGGTGTGGGTGTACCCGATGTCCTTGACCACGTCGCGGATCAGGGCCGGGTAGTTCACGTTCGCGTTGGACGTGATCTCGCCGAGGAGCAGCACGAACCCGGTCTTCACCGCGGTCTCGCACGCGACCCGCGCGTGCGAGTCTTGCGCGAGGTGGGCGTCCAGCACCGCGTCGGAGCACTGGTCGCAGATCTTGTCCGGGTGGCCCTCGGTGACCGACTCCGACGTGAACAGGTAGTTCTTCAGGCCCATACCGCACTCTCTGGTTGTGACCGTGCGTCGCTGCACGGCCGGTCGCCATAACGCGGCCCGGGCCTGACCGTCACCTCCGACGCGCGGTCACTCGGTGGTGGTGAACCCGTCCGCAGGAGGGACCGAGGCGTGCGACCGGTCGATCCGCCGCTCCTTGCTGCGGCGCAGCCGGACCTCCATCGTGTGGAACGCGCGGTCGAGCGCGGTGCGCAGGTCGTCGTCTTCTTCGGTCACCGTGTGGGTCTCACCCGCCGCGCGCACCACGAGCTCCATGATCGCTTTGTCGTGCTCGACCGCGACCACGAGCCCTCCCTCGGACGCAGCGTCGAGGAACCGCTCCAGCTTGTCGAACAGCGCCTGCGCGCGGACCTTGATCTCATCCCGCGCACGGAGGTTCCGGAAACTGACCTCGAGGTTCATCGGCTCTCCCGGGCTCACTGGGGCTGTGTCGCCCCCCCCTCTCGGAGCATAGCCGAAACACGTCCCGCAGCGGACAGCGCGCGCGTCGAAACGAGCGCGGCCGTCAGAACATCTGCTTCCGACGGCTCGACGGCAGGATCCCCATCTCGTCGCGGTACTTCGCGACCGTGCGCCTGGCGACCGTGATCCCCTCGCGCTTCAGCGCGTCCGCGATCTGCTGGTCCGAGTACGGGGTCTTCCCCTTCTCGTCCGACACCAGCTGGCGGATCCGGTTCTTGATCGCCTCCGCCGCCATGTCTCCGCCGGCCTGCTGCTTCACCGCGGCGCTGAAGAAGAACTTGAGCTCGAACAGGCCGTGTGGGGTGTGGACGTACTTGTTCGTGGTCACCCGGCTCACGGTGGACATGTGCACGCCCACGTCGTCGGCCACGTCCTGCAGCACGAGCGGCCGGAGCCGTTCCACACCGTGCTCGAAGAAGTCACGTTGGAACTTGAGGATACTCTCGGTGACCATCCGGATGGTCCGACGCCGCTTGTTGATCGACTTGATCAGGAACTCGGCGCCCCGCAGCTTGTCGATCAAGTACTCTTTGTCGGTCTTGGTCGCCTTGCGCAAGATCGTTTGGTAGTACCTGCTGATCCGAAGGTCGGGCATCCCGTCTTCGTTGAGCGACACGAACCACTCGTCGTTGCGCTTGTCGACGTAGATGTCGGGCGTGATGTACCGGGCGTCCTCCGACCCGAACCCGCGGCCAGGCAGTGGATCGAGCTCCTGGATCATCTTGTGGTACTCGATCACGTCCTCGACCTCGAGCCCGAGGTCCCTGGCGATCGCGGCGTAGTTCCTTCGCTCGAGGTTCGGCAGGTGCTGGCGGAGGATCCGCTCGAACATGTCGTCTTCGGGGAACGTGACCCGAGCCTGGACGATCAGGCACTCCGACAGGTCGCGCGCGCCGCAGCCGATCGGGTCGAACTGCTGGACCAGCTCCAGCGCTTCGACCAGCACCTCGAGGTCGAGCGACAGGTCCGCGGCGAGCTCCTCCAGCGGCACCTGCAGGTAGCCTCGCTCGTCGAGGTTGTGGATGATCGCCTCGGCCGCGTGGGCCTCGTCCTCCCCGCACTTCGCCATCTGCAGCTGAAACACGAGGTGGTCCGACAGGGACTCGCCGTAGGTGAGGTTCGTCTCGATCGGCGGCAGGTCGTCGTGGATCGTGCCGCCCGCGGTGGACGGCTGCCGCGGCCCCTGGTCGTTCATCTGGTCGATGAACTTCTCCCAGTCGATGGTCCCCTCGTTGCCGTTCCGCTGCTCGATCAGGTCGTTCGCCGTGTCCGCCGACTTCTGGACCAGGTCGGCCGGGGCCTCCGCCTCCCCGCCGTCGCTCTCGGGTACCACCTCGAGCGCGGGGTTCTCGAGCATCTGCTCCTCGACGTGCTGCACCATGTCGAGGTGGCTCAGCTGGAGCAGCTTGATCGCTTGCTGGAGCCTGGGCGTCATCACCAGGCTCTGGCTCATCTTCGCTTCGAGTCGGATGCCGAGGTCTGCCATCACACGCCCCGTCTCACGGCCCGTTCGGGGCCGACACACCTACCCATCCCGCGAGCGCGAGGAGGCGCTTGCAGGTCACTACCCACCCTGCAGCCGGGTCCGTCGGGACCGCCCTGATTTTACACAGGGTCTCCGCCGGTTTTTCCTGCTGACCGTCGAACTGTATCGCGCTTTCGCGGCGGCTGTCCACCGAAACTAGCGCAAGATTCATGCCCGAGACATAATATAGTCGAAAGCTAAACTTTTTCCTGCGCTCATCGACGCGGAACCCGAGATCTCCTCCGGAGGATCTACGCCTCCGGGGCGCCTGCCCCGTCGGCCGCACGGACCGTCGGCTGACCCTTGGCCGCCTCGGCGGCGCGGCGCCGGTGGTTCTCCGCCACCGCGCGGAGGTAGCTCGAGAACAGCGGGTGCGGCTCGAGCGGCCGGCTCCTGAACTCGGGGTGGAACTGGCACCCGAGGAACCACGGGTGGCCGTCGAGCTCGATCATCTCGACGAGCACGCGATCGGGCGACCAGCCGCTGACCCGCAGCCCGCCCGCCTGGAGCACCTCGTGGTACGCCGGGTTCACCTCGAACCGGTGGCGATGACGCTCGTGGATCCGCGCGCTGCCGTAGATCCGGCGGGCGAGTGTCCCGTCGACCAGGTCACACGGGTAGCTGCCGAGGCGCATCGTGCCGCCCTTGTCCACCACGTGGCGCTGGGCGTCCATCAGCTCGATCACCGGCTCCGTGGGGTGCGGGTCGAACTCGCGCGACATCGCCCCGTGGATCCCGAGCACGTTGCGCGCGTACTCGACGGTGGCGAGCTGCAGCCCCCAACAGATGCCGAAGAACGGGACCTGGCGTTCGCGCGCGTACCGGATGGCGGCGATCTTGCCCTCGGCGCCCCGCTCGCCGAACCCGCCGGGGACGAGCACGCCGTCCACGTCGGCGAGGATGCTCGCGACGTTCGCGGGATCCACCTCCTCCGAGTCGACGAACTGGAGCTCCACTCCGACGTTGTTCGCCACGCCCCCGTGCACCAGCGCCTCGTTCAGGCTCTTGTAGGTGTCGGTCAGGTGGACGTACTTGCCGACGATCCCGATCCGAACGCGGAACGACGGGTGCTTGAGCCTGGCGAGAAGCTCGGACCACTGATCGAGGTTCGCGCTCGCCGCCCAGATGCCGAGCTTCTCGCACACCCGGTCGTCGACGCCCTCTGCCCGCAGCGCGCCGGGGAGCGCGTAGATGTGCTCCACGTCCTGCACGGGGATCACGTCCTGTTCGGAGAGGTTGCAGAACAGCGCGATCTTCTGCCGCATCTCTCGTGGCACCGGCCGGTCGACCCTGCAGAACAGGATGTCCGGTTGGATGCCGAGCTGGAGCAGCTCCTTCACCGAGTGCTGGGTGGGCTTGGTCTTCAGCTCACCCGCCGTCTTGATGTAGGGGATCAGGGTGAGGTGGATGTACAGCACATTCTCCGGGCCCGCGTCTGCCCGGAGCTGCCGGATCGCCTCGAGGAACGGCAGGCCCTCGATGTCGCCGACCGTCCCGCCGACCTCGACGATCGCCAGATCCACCTTCTCGGCGGCCTCGTGGATCCGGCGCTTGATCTCGTCGGTGATGTGCGGGATGACCTGGACGGTCCGTCCCAGGTACTCGCCCCTCCGCTCCCGCTGGATCACGTCCTGGTAGACCTTGCCCGTGGTGAAGCTGTTCAGCTGCGACAGCCGGGTGGACAGGAACCGCTCGTAGTGGCCGAGGTCGAGATCGGTCTCCGCGCCGTCGTCGGTGACGAACACCTCGCCGTGCTGGTACGGCGACATCGTGCCGGGGTCGACGTTGATGTAGGGGTCCATCTTGAGGATGGTCACCTTCAACCCTCTCGCCTCCAGCACCGCCCCGAGGGCTGCGGCGGACAAGCCCTTGCCGAGGGAGGACAACACACCACCGGTGATGAAGATGAACTTCTTACGCATCGGCGCCTCGGGGTTGGGCTGGTCGCGCGTCCCGCTCCTCTCGGCGAGCGAGCCCGCCGAACGAATGCGCAGGACAGAGTCCGAGGACCGACAATGCCCCCGCGACGCTCCGCCGGTCATATCACGGGTCGAGCGCGCGCCTCACCTGGGCGAGGTCGTCGGGGGTGTCGACCGAAGGCGAGGCGCGATCCACCTGGATGACGGAGACCTCGATCCCCGCGTCGAGCCATGCGAGCTGTTCGAGATCCTCCTGTCGGGCGCGTTCGCTCCTCGGGGCAGCGGCACACCGCTCGACCCACCCGGGCCCGAAGCCGTACAGCCCGATGTGGACCAACGGCGTGCCTCCCAGCGGCCGACGGGAGAACCGAGCCGGGGGCCCGACGAGCACCTTGACCCGAGCGGGGTCGTCGACCGGCCCGGTCAGCGGAGCAGCCAGCGTGGCCACCGCGGCGCCCCCGCGTAGCGCGCCCACCAACCCCTGGAGGTGATCGGAGGGGACGAACGGGAGATCGCCCTGCACGTTGATCACCGCGGATCCCGGGCACGCGCGGGCGACGAGTGACACGCGGTGGGTGCCGTCGCGCGCCGGCTCGGTGGCCACGCCGTCGGCGCCGACCGCGCGCGCCCACGCCAGCACCGGCTCGTCGGTCGACGCCACCACGACGCGGGTGAACAAGCCGGTGGCGACGACTCGCCGCCACACGTGCTCGATCATCGGCCGACCGCCAAGGTCGGCCAGCACCTTCCCCGGGAGCCGCGAGGAGTCGAGCCGCGCAGGAATGACGGCCACGAACTCCACGGACCGACAGAGCTCAGCGCTTCGAGAACTGGAACCGACGGCGGGCGCCGGCCCGGCCGTACTTCTTCCGCTCGACCTCACGCGCGTCGCGCGTGAGCAGACCGGCCTTCTTCAGCAGGCCCCGACACTCGGGGGTCATCCGCAGCAGGGCCCGGGCGATGCCGAGGCGGATCGCGCCGGCCTGGCCGGCCATCCCACCACCGCGGACGGTCACGAACGCGTCGACCTTCTCGAGGTTGTTGGTGAGGACGAGCGGCTGCCGCAGGTCCATCTGCAGCGTCGGGCGCGGCAGGTACTTCTCGATGTCCAGCCCGTTCACGAACAGGTGCCCGTTGCCGGGCCGCAGGAACACGCGAGCGGTGGAGGTCTTGCGCCGGCCGGTGCCGTAGTACTGAATCACGTTCTTCGCCATCAGAACACCTTCGGGAACGGCTGGGGCTTCTGCGCGGTGTGCGGATGCTCGCCGCCGCCGTAGACCTTGAGCTTGGTGATGAGTCGCCGGGACAGGCGGTTCTTCGGGAGCATGCCCTTGACGGCCTCGCGGATCATGCGATCCGGATCGTCGACCCGAACGTCGCGGGCCATGGCGGTCTTGAGGCCGCCGGGGTGCCCGGTGTAGTGGTGGTAGCCCTTCTGGTCGGCCTTGCGGCCGGTCAGGCGGATGCTGCTCGCGTTCACCACCACCACGAAGTCCCCACCATCGACGTGGGGCGTGAAGGTCGGCTTGTGCTTGCCGCGCAGCACCATCGCAACGCGGGTGGCGAGGCGCCCGAGCTCGAAGTCGGCCGCGTCGATCACGAACCAGTTGCGCTCGATCTCGCCGGGCTTGGCGGAAAAGGTACCCATCGAACTCTCCGGCCCACCTCTGGGGCGGGCACTCGGAAAAAGAAAGTCGGTGGCGAATCCACCGACTGGAACGAAGCCGCGACCGGGTCGATCGAACCCTGGCCGCACCGAGGCGCTCGTGGAGCCGCCCCGAGACCCAGGCCGAATATCGGGGGGGCGCGGGGCTGTCAAGCCGATCGAGCGGCCCTCACTCGGCGGGGATGTCCTCGATCTTCGGCGGGATCGCCCGCTCGCCCACCGCCATCGAGTGGAAGTAGATGTCGGAGGTCCCTTCCCGGCCGTCGGTCCAAGCGGCGAACCAAGTGCCACCCAGGACATCGAAGTTCAGCTCGACCTTGAACGAGGTCCCGGTGTACCACGAGTCGACCCGAAGGTCGCCGTCGCCACTCTCGAACTCGCGGAACGGGCCGCCGTTCTCGGAGTAGTTGTAGTAGATGTCGTCGTACCCGGCGGGCTCCTGGGCCTGGGCTTCCCCGCGGAAGTCCGACCACGCGACCGCGACCGTACCGCCGTCCATCGCGACGACGGGCTCGGTCGAGTTCGCGTAGCCCGCAGGCTCGTTCGAGTCCTCACCCACGTCGAGGCGCACCGGCTCCGACGACGGCAGCCCGGCAGCGAGCTTGCGGTAGAAGATGTCGTACCCGGCCTCTTCCACCTGCTGGTCGTACCAGGCGATGTGCGCGGTGTCGCCGTCGGCCACACACTGCGGGAACAGCGAGTTCCCGAACCCGGGGGAGTCGACCTCGAGCCGCTGCGCGGCCGCGCTCCAGCCGTCGCCCTTGTCGCTCGAGTAGTTGTAGTAGATGTCCCGGTTCAGGTCGCTGTTCGCGGAGTCGTGCCACACCACGTACAGGTACTCCGACCCGTCGTTGCAGATCACCGGCTCGAACGAGTCGTGCGCGCCGTTGTCGTCGGTGGCGCCGCCATCGAGCCGCTCGTCTTCCTTGAACGTGGTCCCGCCGTTGTCGGAGCGCGCGAAGTAGATGTCGGCCGCGCCGTCGCGCGAGTCTTCCCACGCGATCCACACGTCTTCGCCGTTCTCCGAGATCGCGATCTCGGGGCGCGCCGAGTACGCAGAGCCAGCGGGGTCGTCCGAGTCGACCCGGGCAGGCGCGCGCCACTGCGAGCCCGCCTCGGACGAGGAGGAGAGCAGGATGTCGTACGCGCCGTTCAAGCTGTCGTACCAGGTGACGAACAGGTCCTGCCCGTAGCCCGTGATCTTCGGCTCGAGGCTCATCGACATGCCGTCGGGGTCGTTCTCGAGGACGATGTCCTCGGGCATGAACGTCTCGCCCTGATCGGTGGACCGGTTGAAGTAGATCTGGTGGTTCTGCAGGACGCCGTCGCGATCGTCTTCCCACACCACGAACACGCCGAGCTCGTTGCAGAACAGGTCCGGGTTCCACACGTTCGAGTCGACCTCGGGGTCGCCCGCGTTCACTTTCACCGGCACCGGCAGCCAGCTCTCGGGGTCGCCGAGATCGGGCGAGCGGTTCATCCAGATGTCGCGCGTGTTGTTCTCGCGGTCGTCGCGATCGTCCATCCAGATCACGTACACGGTGCCGTCGTCGGTCACGCACATCTCGGTACCGAAGCTGTCGGGGTCGTTCGACTCCCCAGCCCCGTCGATCCGAACGTCGAGGGTGAAGTCGGGCACCCCGCCATCGGGGTTACAGCCCGCCGCGAACAACGCGATCCCGCAGGCCACGGTCCGAGGACCCAGAACCCCGAAGGCCACGGTCCGAGGACCCACCGTTGCGAAGATCGGCCACCGCGTCATTTCCGCCTCCCGAACATTCGCACGTATATACCCGCAGCCCCGGCCCACCGCCACTTGACGCTCACTTTTCCGGCCCTTGACGCGTCGTGTGCAGGTGCTACCTGGTAGGGCCGCCCTGCGGCAGGAGGCCTGATGCTCGACAAAGCCCGCCTTGGCACCCGCTACGTGTGCTACGTGTGCGGCACCAAGTTCTACGACATGACCCGACCGATCCCGACCTGCCCGGATTGCAATGCAGATCAGCGGGAGGCGCCGGTTCGCGACATCAAGTCGCTGTTGTCGAAGGGCGGTGGCCGGCGACGCAACGAGCCTGACTTCGACGAGCTCGAGGACGAGGATCTCGACGAAGAGATGGGCGGCGTGGACGACGAGGACGCGGAGGAGGACGACGACATCGGCCTGCTCGGCGAGGACGAGGAAGAAGAGGGCGGCGGCGGCGAGGAGATGGACTGACCGACGGTCAGCCCGACCGTGGCGGCTCCAACCCGGCCGCCACTCGCCACGGCAATTCGTAGTCGATGTGCTCCAGCACGAGCCCCTCCGCCGGCGCGGTCGGGCCTGCCCTGGCCCGATCGCGCGCAGCGAGCACCTCGGCCACCCACTCCGGTGGGCGCTTTCCCCGCCCGACCTCACGCAGCGTCCCGGCGAGGATCCGTACCGTGTGGCGAAGGAACCCGGTACCTCGAATTCGCAGGGTGACCTCGTCTCCGTGGGGCTGGACCACCGCGGAGACGACGGTTCGTATCGGATGTGTAGCCGTGCAACCCTCTGCACGGAATGACGAGAGGTCGTGGGTACCCACCACCACCTGGGCCGCGCGGTGCATCGCGCCGGCGTCGAGGGGCGGGCGGACCTGGTACACCCGCCCCGCGCGCAGCGGGCTCCGCGCCGGGCGAACGAGCCACGAGTAGCGGTAGGTCTTGGTGTGGGGCGCGCGCCGCGGATCGAACCCGGGCTCGACCTCCACCGCGTCCACACAGGCGATGGTCGGGGGGAGGTGGGCGTTCAGCCCGTCCCGGATCGAGCGCGCGGACCGCGACGCGTCGGTGTCGAAGCACACGATCTGCATCTCGGCCGACACGCCGGTGTCGGTGCGACCTGCGGCCTCGACCCGGGTGAATGCGCCCAGCAACTGCTCCAATGCGGCCTCGACCGCCGCTTGGATCGTCGGAGCGTTCGGCTGCCACTGCCACCCCGCGAACGGTCGCCCGTCATACTCGAGGTGCAGCCTCCACCGGGTGCTCACCAGTCGAGCTTCAGCCCGACCTGCACCGCGTTGCCGCCGAAGCTGAGGCCCTCCTCGGACGGGCCGGACCACGGCCGACGGCGGGCGTCGATCGCCTGGGACCGCCACTCGATGGTCAGCCAGCTGTCGTTGATCCCCGTCCGGGCCTCGAGGAAGCTCGCTCGGCTCGGCTGCAGCAGGTCGAGCAGCAGGTTCACGCCGAGGCTCGCGTGGGTGCCGAACTTCGCCCCCGACAGCGAGTTCTTCCCGCCCGCGCCGTCGTCGTCCTTCTCCGACCACATCACGTAGTCCCACCCGTACCGCACGAACGGCACCGCGGGCTGCTCGTCCAGGATGTGGGCCCGCAGCGTGGCGTCGACGTACAGCGGGTACCAGGTGAGCATCGTGCGATCCGCCGACGCCACCAGATCGGGGGTGACGGTGTTCGACAGCTCCTGGAAGAACCCGATCCCGAAGTCCACCTCGGCGACCCGGTAGATCTGCGGGCCGAACTCGGCCGAAAGCAGGTTCGTCGGGTTGTTCCGGTACACGTCGTTGATCGACGGGTCGTCCAGGAAGATCACCCCGTACCGGAGCTCGAAGTCCGCGCTCGCCGACGTGGTGTCGGCCTTCCACCACTTGTCGTCGTCCGCCGCGCGGGCGTCGGTCGAACCCGCGATCGTCGCGACCACCGCAGTCGCAGCGATCGCCGCGAACCGCGACCGCCGCGCCACCACGCCGGCCAAGCCGACCGCCCACAGCCAGCCCGCGGCGCCGGTCGGCCCGGTGCTGCACGGAGCCCCGCCCTTCTCACCGGCGAGCTCGGCCGCGGTCATCGTGACTTGCGGCGTTCCAGACACGACCCGGCTCATCGGACCCTCCTGCCCGCCGACATCGCGGGCATGCACGCCAATGTAATACGTCACGCCGTTCTCCAGCGGGGCGATGCGCTCCGATACCCGCTGACTCGCCTGTGAATCAACGATCACCGGCAACTTCAACGAGGTCCCGACGCTGTCGATCGGCCCGCCCGACGGGTAGTCGGCGGCGAGGAACGGCGCGGTGGACACGTACACCTCGTACTGGTCGAGGTCGGCGTCGTCGATCCCCTCGAAGTCCAGGATCAGCCCACCATCGGCGAACTTCACATTCGCGTTCGTCAGCACCGGCGGATCGGGGGGGTTGTCGACCGACAGCGGGATCCGCCCGTGTCCGGTGAGGTCGTTCGCGTTCGTGACCAGCGCGTACACGTAGTTCACGCCCTCCTCGAACTGGTCGCCGACCTCGATGTCGACGGTCACGTCCTCCTCGGCGCTCGACGAGCCCTGGTCGAGCACCACTGGCGAGGTGTCGCCGCGGGACTCCCCCACCACCAGCTTCCAGTCCACGTCCGAGTCGACGCGGAACTTGAACGAGACGATGTCCCCGTTGGTGGCGGCGGTGGGGGTCACGACGATCGGCTCGACCCACGGGCGGGCGGTCACCACGTGCACCCGCCCCTCGACCCCGCCGCCGTACAGGTAGCCGTCGTCGGTGACCATGTCCTGGATCTGGTTGTCCGCGTCGGCCGGCCCCTCGAAGTACGGGGTGATGTCCGGGATGGTGAAGCTCGCGCTCATCTCCCACACCTTGACCTGCAACCCGGTGACCGCGAGCCAGCCGTCGACCAGCGCCCCCTCACCGTCGACCTGCAGGTTGGCGCAGATCGCGTTCGGATCGAGGATCTCGCCCAGCGGCATCCCGATCCACTGGTTCGGTTGGGGCTGGAACTCCGCCGCCGAGCCGAGGCTGCCCTCCGGCCCGACCACCCCGACACAGTACGCGGTGCCGCGCGGGCTCGGCGCGAGGTCGTCACACTCGACCGCGCCGGAGAAGGTGTTCGGGGTCGGCGGCGCCGCGTCGGAGCCGAGCTGGATCCACGTGAGCGTCTGCCCCCCGTGCGCCACCACGAGCTTGCCGTCGGTGGTGACCACCCCCTCCACGAACCCAGAGCTCGGGAAGGTCTTCGGGTACTGCGACAGCACGGCCGAGTCGGTCACCAGATCGACCGGATCGAGCACGTGCAGCAACGGCGCGCCATCTTCCGGCACGTACAGCGCGTAGAACAGGTCGGACCCGGGGTCGTACCAGATCCCCGACAGCGACTCGTCGACGTTGAGGAAGTTGAGCTCGGCCCCGTCGTCCAGCACCTGCGGCACGGCGTCCACGCCGTTCCACAGGTACACGTGGACGCTGCCGTCCCCGCAGCTGGCCCTCACCTCTTCCGAGCCATCGTCGAGCCCGCGCACCGCCACACCGCTGACCTCGCAGCCGGAGCTGGTCCCGCCGAAGGTGTCGAGCAGCCACCCGTCCACGTCGATCAGCCAGCCCTTGAGGTCGCCGCGGGTCCGGCCCGCGACGACGTTCCCCGTCTGGCTCACCGCCATCCGCTCGACGTGCTCTCCGCCGCCGGGGTTGATGTCCCACAGCTTCGCGATGTGATTCGGCGGATCCGCGAACGCAGCTTGCACCCACCACCCGATCATGTCGAACCTCTTCCTCGGGGACAGCAAGGGGCGTGCCGGTCGATCCCGGAGGATCGAACTAGGTCACCCGGACGGTAGGCGACAACCTGTCACCGGCGGCCGAGCGCAACCGGTACCCGCGACAGACTGTCACGAGA
>JBEBJC010000891.1:0-3794 GCA_040080105.1 Myxococcota bacterium | reverse complement strand
CGGCGATGAAGTCTTGGACATTGGAACCATGATCCGTCAGGCGCCCTGCTCGGTAAACTCGTGGCTGCGGACTGTCTCATCCATCTTGACACGGAGGGGCTGGCGTTCGCCCCGGCGCGGGCCTCTCTGCGCTCTCCCCGCGCCCTGCGCGATCCTGTTCGTCCAGACCGTTGACGAGGCGTTCGTAGCCCTCGATCAGCACGGGTGCTCCGAAGTTGACGAGCAGGCCGAGCCGCAGCCCCGACAAGCCCGAGGGCACGGTGGACCGCGATCGCCACATCCAGTACGACGGCGGACACCTCGTTCTCGTGCACGTCCCCTCCGTCCTACAGGGATACGCGCTCTCGTCGATCGGCGGCAGAAATCCAGGGCGGCACATGAAGTTTCGCGCCGAGAGCGCCGAGAGCGCAGGGATGCGGCACGGGGAGCTGTCAGGCCACCAGGACGCGTGCTTCGGCGTGTACACGAAGCGGATGCGGTGGGTCGGGTCGCTCAGGAACGCCTCGCGCGAGTGCTTGTTCGCCAGGTGGCCCGACCTGTGCTTGGTCGGCGCACACCGGCCGCGCGCCTGAACGCTGGTCTTCTCGTCGTTCGACACGGTGTGCTCACCGCGGATGTACACTTCGGGTGCCCGCCGGTACGCGTCAGGAAGGCGGGCTACTGCGGCGGCGGGGCGACCTTCTTCTGCGCCGACCTCGAGATCGCCACCGGCGGGCAGTACAGCCCCCGCTTCTTCACCGTCTCGAGCGTGGCCGGGTCCTTCTGGAACCCGTTCTGGTCCAGCACCGACCGGTACACCTCGGCGATCGGGCGCTGGCCGAACGCCGCGCGCTCCGCGTCGGTCACGTCGGGCTCGACCTCGATCAGGCAAATCTGGCTGCGCTCGTTCACCCGGGTCTGCGACCCGTACGACTGGCGGAACCCGCCGGCCGTGCGCTTCAGGTCGAACGTGAACGCCACCAGCCACGCGCCGTTCGCGTAGTGGGCGTTCATCGTCTCCTCGGCCAGCGCGTACGCGCGCTCGAGCACGTCGAGGTCGTCGGACTGGGTCATGATCCACGCCGCGCGCCACTTGTCCTCGACCGCGCACAGCTCGCCCTTGCGATCGAGCTTCTGCACGTCCTTGACCCGCGCCTCGTCGCGCGCGAGCACGCTGGTGGCGGTAGCCGAGCGGTCGGCCTTGTCGGCCTCGCCCTCGTCGTACAGCCGCGTCACCTCGGCCGTCACCGCGGCCACCTGGGCCGGATCCGAGCACGGATCGGCCGCGAACGCCATCGAAACCCAGAGCTGCATCACGCTGTCACCCGCTCCCGCTTGCGGGCCTTCACGACCCGCTTCAGGTACCAAGAACGCTTGAACCGGCTCGCCCGATCCAACAGCACGGTGCCGTCGAGGTGGTCGAGCTCGTGTTGCACGATCACCGCCTCGTAGTCCTCGAACCACCCGTCGCGGATCGACCCGTCGGACGGGTCCTGCCACTCCACCCGGACCCGGCGGTTCCGCTGCAGCTCGATCTCGAACTCCGGCACCGACAGGCAGGTCTCGTTCCACGGGATGTGGTCGGCGCTGCGCTCGACGATCTTCGGGTTCACCATCGCGAAGAACCGCTGGCCGCGCTCCTCCTTCTCGCCGGGGTCGAGCACCACGATCCGGCGTGGATCGGAGACCTGCGGGGCCGCGAGCCCCACGCCGGGCGCGGCGTACATCGTCTCGGCCATGTCGCTGACCCGCTTCGCCAGGTCGGGCCCGAACTCGTCGGGGGCGACCGGTCGGGCCTTGGCCTCGAGGATCGGGTGGGGGGCGGTCAAGATGTCGAGTACGGCCATGGGGGTCCCTCGGAGCAACGATAACGCACCGGTTAGGGGGGCGAGGTGCGCGGGATCGGTCCCATCGTCGGGCGGGAGTGGGCGGCGGCCTTCGGGCGGCCGCTCGCGGTGGTGGTGTTCGCCCTGTTCGTATCGACCGCGGCGCTGCTGTCGCTGTGGTTCGACGATTTCCTCACCAGCGGCGTGGCGTCGCTCCGCCGGCCGCTCGCGTGGTTCTGGGTCTGCCTGCTGTTCGTCGCGCCGGCCCTGTCGATGCGCACGTTCGCGGAGGAGTGGCGCTCGGGTACGTGGTCGGTGCTCGGCGCGCTGCCGCTGTCGCCGCTCGAGGTGGTGCTCGGCAAGTGGCTCGCGACCTGGGGCCTGCTCGGGGTGGCGCTGGCGCTGACCCTGCCGTGGCCGGTCGCGCTGGTGATCGTCGGAGAGCCCGACATCGGGCCGATCGTGGCCGGGTACCTCGGCCTCGGCCTCGGCGCGGGCGCGCTCGCGGCGATCGGGGTCGCGGCGTCGGCGTGGACCGAGTCGGTGGTGCTGGCGTTCCTGGGGGCGTTCCTGCTCGGGCTCGTGCCGTGGCTGTTCGGCTCGGCGTTGGCGGTGGTGCCGACCGGCCTCGTCCCGCTGGTCGAGGCGCTGTCGTTCGAGCCCGCGCTCGACGCGTTCGCCCGCGGGGTGGTCGACACCCGCGGGGTGGCGCTGTTCGCGGCGGTGACCGGCGCGGCGCTCCGGCTCGCGGTGCACGCGGTGGAGCGCCGCCGGTGGCGCTGACCGACCCTCGCCAGGCCGCGATCCGCCTCGAGTGGGTCCGCACCACCTCGTGGCTCGCGCTGTTCGCGGTCGCGCTGCACCTGTTGCACGGCGTGTACCTGCGGCTCGACTGGACCCGCGACGGGCGGTACGCGCTGTCCGACGCGGCGCGCGCGGTGGCGGCGAGGGTCGAGGCGCCGCTGGTGGCGCGGGTGTACGTGACCGAGCGGCTCGATCCGCCGTACCACGGGCACCGCGCCGCGCTGCTCGACCTGCTGGCCGAGCTCGACGCCGCGGCGGGCGGGCGGATCGAGGTGGTGACCCGCGACCCGTCGGTGGACCCGGCCGCGCGCGACGAGGCCCAGCGCAACGGGGTCCGCGGCCTTCCGTACGCGTTCCGGTCGGCCGACCGCACCGAGACCCGCACGGTGTGGCTCGGCGTGGCGCTGCAGTACCGCGAGCGGTCGGTCGCGATCGACGCGCTGCCGGCGGTGGAGCGGATGGAGTACGAGGTCGCGCGGGCGGTGGCCGCGCTCACCGCGCCCGCGGCCGACGATCGGCCCGGGGTCGGGTGGTGGCAGGGCCACGGGGAGCCCGACCTCGCCGCCGCCCCGGCCGACAGCCCGCTGCGCGAGCTCGCGCGCCGGCTGGGGGAGCGGGTGAACCTCCGCCCGCTGCCCGGTGGGGAGCCGATCCCCGACGACGTCGACCTGGTCGTGATCGCCGCGCCGCGCCGCCCGGTGCCCGCGGCAGACCAGTGGGCGCTCGACCAGTTCGTGATGAGGGGCGGGCGGGTGCTCGCGTTCCTGTCCAGCTTTCAGGCGGACTTCGAGCGGGGCGCCCCGGTCGAGGTCGACCACGGGCTGTACGCGCTGTTCGGGCAGTACGGCATCACCGTCGGGCGGGACCTGTTGATCGACCGCCAGCACGCCGAGCGGCTGTCGATCCCGATGGGGGGCCGGTGGGTCTCGCTGCCGCACCCGCTCGCGCCGAGCACCACTCTGCTCGACCGCGCGGTGCCGGCGGTGCGGGGGCTGCCGAAGCTGGTGTTGCCGTTCGCGTCCACGCTCCGCCCGGTCGACCCTCCGCCCGACGGGGTCGAGGTCGAGGTGTGGGCCCGATCCGACGCCGACTCCGCCTCGGTGAAGGGGCTCGTGACCCTCGACCCTACGCTGGTGCAGAACGGACGCCTGTCGTCGGAGGTCCCTGGGCCCCACCCGGTGGTGG
>JBEBJC010000890.1:0-3796 GCA_040080105.1 Myxococcota bacterium | reverse complement strand
TGGTCGCGGCGGCGGTCGGGCAGTTCTTCCCCGGGGGCGCGGGCGGGGCGAACGGGACCGACGGGTTCTCGGCCGAGGCCTCGGTCAACCCGTGGGACTTCCTACTGATGCTGGAGGGGACGGTCGCGCTGCCGGTCGCCACGTCGCGCTCGACCAACGCGGAGCTGCCGCTCGCGGCGGCGCCGTTCACGTTCCAGTCGGTCGCCGCCGGGTTCGGCACCGCGTGCCGAGGGGAGGAGTCGGCGCGGGGCGAGCAGTGGTTCCCCACCTGGGACCGGTGGGCGAGCTGGCCGGAGGTCGAGGCGGTGTTCCGCGAGGGGCGGATGGGGGTGCCCGAAGGATCGTCCAGCCGGCCCTCCCGGCGAGCGCTCGACGCCGCCCGCGCCGTCCGCCAACACGGAGCCGCCCGCGGGATCCGCGCGTTCCACCGGTACGCGTACATCGAGCGCAACGGCCAGGCGAACCTCGCGGTGCCCGTCGGGCGGATGACCACCGACGACGACCCTCACGTGGCGCTCCTGTCGGACGTGGCCGATTGGGTCCGCGCGTTCCGCAGCGCGGTGAAGGAGGACGGCCCGCCGAGCCTGGTCCGGCTGCTGAGCCGGCTCGAAGGGGCGATGTGGGCGGTGTGTCAGTCCGGGACCCCGGACCGGTGGCAGGCGCTGGTCATCGCGCTCGGGGAGGCCGAGGCGGCGCTCGTCACCCGCCCGCGCCTCGCGCCGGAGAACCACCTCCGTCCGCTGCCGCGGCTCCGGGCGGGGTGGTGGGACCAGCTCGGCGACTCACCCGAGGTCGGCTTGGCAGCAGCGATCACCGGCGCCCATCACCACGGGCGACCGGCGCTGCGCCCCCACGTCGTCCCGCTCGACGGCGGGCGGTTCGCGCAGTCCGAAGACCGCCTGCACCGCGGCCCCGATGTGGTGTGGACGGGGCGCGCGCTGGTCGACGACCTGGTGGCCGTGCTGAAGCGCCGCGCGCTCGCCGCCGAGGACGGCGTGTTCCCGATGTGCCCTGGTACGTCGTTGTCCGAAGCGCACCTCGCCGCGTTCCTCGACGGACGCGTCGACGACCGACGTCTGTCGGGCCTGATCCGCGGCATGACCACCGCGGAGCCCCGCGAAGGACGGCGGGGAGAGCGCGCTGATCTGCCGGGACCGTACGTAGTGGTCCGGTTGGCCGTGTGGCCCGGCCCTGTCGAGGGCCTCGCGCCGAACGTCGATCGGCGTCCGCTGGAGCTGCTGGCCGCCGGGCGGTACACCGCGGCGGTCGAGGTCGCTGCCGCTCGGCTCGGGGCCCGCGGGCTGCGGGTCAAGGTCCGGTCCGGCGTGGGCACCCCGTCCGACGCGCGACGCCTCGCGGCCGCGCTCGCGTTCCCCCCGTCGCTCGCCGCCTACGACGCGTTGGAGCGAACCGTCCGTCGCACCCCCGAACGCCCTACAGGAGACCCGTCATGACCTCGTTCGACACGCTGCTCGGCCCGTCCGGCCCCACCCGGCTGCTGGTGGAGGCGCCCCTCCGCCCGGTCCAAGGTCAACGGTTCCAGCCCACCGGGTTCCCCGACCTCGGCGCCGCCGTGTTCGAAGGTCGAGACGACAGCGGCACCTGCGTGTTGGTGGAGAGCCCCCAGAGCATGGCCAACCGGCTGGAGGAGGCTTGCTGGGACCCCGCGCGGCAGGACCTGGTCGAGCCGCTCGCGGGCCTGTCGTACGTGCGCGTGGTCGACCCGTCGGGCGGGTTCGTCACGAGCTCGATGACCGAGTCGCACCGGCTGAACTCGCCGTACATCCTGCAGGAGAAGAGCGCGTTCTTCGAGGCGTTCAAGAAGGAGACGGCCGACTTCGCGAAGGGCGCGCTCGACCGACACAAGCTCGCCCTGACGGTGTTGCGGTACGACGCGAACGCGTTGGTGCACGGCTTGTTCCTCGCGAAGTCCGAGCTCGCCGGCGGTCGGCTGCGCCTGGAGCGCGCGTTGTCCGGGTTCATCGAGGCTGAGCGCGCGCGGGTCGCCGCGAGCGGCGGAGTGAAGAAGGACGAGGTGAACCCGAGCGGCGAAGCCAAGAAGGGGTTCGGGCACGTCCCGTTCCAGCGGGACGAGTACGTCGCCGACCGGATCACCGCATACTTCAACCTCGATCTCGGTCAGATCCGCGGCTACCGGCTGCCGGCGGAGGCGGAGCGCCTGATCGTGGGCCTCGCGCTGTTCAAGATCGCCTCGTTCCTGGAGGGAAGCAAGCGGCTGCGGTCGGCGTGTGACCTGGACCTCGCCGGGGACATCCGGGTCACCCGGCCCGACGGGTTCGCGCTCCCGCGCCGGGCCCAGCTCGCCGAAGAGCTGCCGGCGCTCGTCGGGGCTTGCCGGGAGCGGTTCGCGTCGCCCTCCGGCGTCACCTCCGTCACCTGGGGGGGATGAACGTGTTCGCGCTCCGGTTCCGGTTCCCGGGCGGCCTGTACCACGCCACCCCGTACGGCCGGCACGTCAACGAAGGCGAGGTGGAGTGGCCCCCCGGGCCGTGGCGGCTGGCGCGCGCGCTCGTGGCCACGGGGTACACGAAGCTCGGGTGGACCGCGATCCCGGCGGAGGCGCGCCCCGCGCTGTACGCGATCGGCACCGAGCTCCCGAGCTGGCACCTCCCCCCGGCGACGCTGGGCCACAGCCGCCACTACATGCCGGAGTTCAAGGCTGGGGACACGACCAAGGTGCTCGACGCGTGGGTCCGGGTCCCGCGGGACGCGTGGGCGTGGGCGACGTACCGCGCCACCCTCGCGCCCCCCGACCGGGAGGTGCTCCGGCCGCTGCTCGCCCACCTCGGGTACCTCGGCCGGGCGGAGTCGTGGGTCGAGGCCGAGCTCACCGACGAGCCGCCCGCCGACCCTGGGTTGGTGACGCTGACCCCAGACGGGGACGGCGACCCGATGGAGGTGCTCCGCCTCGCCGACCCGGCCGAGTATCCGGCGTGGCGGGCGGCGCGGGTGGAGGAGGCGTTGACGTCGCTGTTGGGCGAGCTCCGTTCCCGGGACGTGAGCAAGGGCAAGGCCCCGCGCGCAGCGCTGTCGAAGGCCGACCGCGACAAGGTCGAGGGGGGGTGGCCCGCCGAGCCGCTCGACGTGACGCTGTGGCGGACGTCCGAGCTGCGGTCGGCCGGCTTCCAGACCCCTCCCGGGACCCGACGCGCGACCTACCTCCGTCCGCCAGGAGCGATCGCGACCGGCACGAGCGCCCGCCCTCGGCGTCGGAGCGCCGTGCGGCCTCTGTTCGCGTTGTTGTCGGTCACCCCGGCCACCGAGGGAGCGGCCGCGCTGCTGCGGCTCGCAGAGGCGGTGTGGACGGGTGAGAAGCTGCACGACCTGCTCGTCAGCCGCACCGATGGGCGCGCGCCCGAGGTGGTCGCTCACCGCGACGACCACCGCCACCTCACGGTCGTGCCGCTGGCCCTCGGGGAGTGGCGCTCGTACGCCAGCGAAGTTCGCGACAAGCTCCCGTTCCGTGGGGTCGACCACATCTTGTTGTGGTGCCCGGACGGGCTGTCGGAGGAGACGGTGGCGGCGCTGACGGGGCCGGTGGAGCTGTGGGGCAAGAACATCCCCAAGCAACGGTTGGCGCTGCTCGGTTGCGCCACGTCGGTCGGGCAGCTGCCCCAGGTCCCGCACCTCGCCACGTCCAAGGTGTGGGTGAGCGCTACGCCGTTCGTGCCCGCGCGGTTCCTGAAACGTGGCGGTCGCAACGCGCTCGTCGGGCAGATCGAGTCCGAGCTGCGCTGGCGCGGGATCGAGGCGGGGGTGACGGTCGAGGTGGAGG
>JBEBJC010000060.1:0-16764 GCA_040080105.1 Myxococcota bacterium | reverse complement strand
CGCGGGTCAGCGCCATCATGTTCGCCGGGCTCGCGCCGCCGTTGGTGAGCAGGATCGTCCAGATGTTGATGTCGTTCGCCCACGCCAGGTCGGCCGCAGCGACCGCGCCGGGCTGGTACCCGCCGCAGGTGGGCTCGCCGTCCGAGAACAACACGATCCCCATGAACGCGGCGGTCGGCGCCCCTTCGGTCAGCTGGTCGACCGCCTGCAACATGCCGATCTCGGGGTTGGTGCAACCTCCGATGTCCCCTGCGCCATCGGGGTACGGGCTCGGTACGCCGAGCACCGTCCCGCAAGGACTTCCGAGGATGTAGGTGTCGCAGATGCCGTCGACACCAGCCTCCAGCGCGTCGAGGTTGTACTTCACGGACTGGAGCGGGATCCATGGCGGGTTGGTCGGGTCGTCCGTGGCGCACGGTGAACAGCCGGACGGGAGCGTGCCGTGTTCGGCGTACATCGACAGCCCGAACATGTCGCCGGGCTGCGGCCGCTTCCTGCCGATGTAGTCGAGGAAGAACTCCACCGCCAAGCGGGACTGGTGGATCGCCGAACCTCCGTACTGGCTCGGCATCATCGAGCACGACATGTCCTGCACGACCATCAGCGCCCGCAACTCCTGCGCCGCCACCGAGGTCGCCTCCACCTCGAAGTCCGCCACGCCGAGGAACGGCGCGAGCATCAGCGGCACCGAGTTGCCGCCGGTGCGCTGCACCGTCACTCGCACGGCGTTCGGCGTGTCACCCGGCGCGACCGCCCCGAACGCCGGAGTGGGCGCTGCGAAGTCCCACGCGCCGAACTCCGGTGCGGCTTTCAGGGTCGGGGTGCCCAGCCCGACGTTCGCGTGGTCCACCACCCATTGGGCGGCGACCGCCCCCGCCGTCTCACCCGTGGGCACGTCGGCGGCCTGCAGGTAGGTCACCAGGCCCGCGTGTGACGCCGAGTCCGCTGCAGCCTGCGCCTGCAGCCGCGCCATCGTCATCAACGACACGTCGACCGACAAGGCGCCGAAACCCATCACCAGCACAAGGGTGAGCGCGAAAAGGATCGAGTAGTTGCCGCGTCGAGCGCGGGTGAGCCGGTGCATCGTGACCCCCTGGAGCTGCCCCACGGTAACGCACTGCCCGGCCCCCGGAATTACCCGGCCATTACCCGCTGCGGCGATCCGCTCCCCGGGCCGGGTGGGCGCGATCACTCCCGCTGGTTCTCGACCGCCATCAGCTGGACCTCGTGGATCTCCGTCGGGATCGGCACGATGCCGAAGATCGGCGTGAACGGGTAGGTGATGTCCACCTCCACCGCGTCGAACGGAGGGTCGCCACACGCCGAGCCCGCCTCGTCCGGGCAGTACGTGGCCACCACGCAGGAGCCCGCGCACGGGATGCCCATCGACGTCATCATGTCCTCGGCCCGCGCCTTCGCCTTCGGCTGGATGTCCGTCCCCGGAGCCATCGCCGTCGGCTCGTACACCGCGGCGCCCAGCCGCGCGCCCTCCATCGCCGACCGGGCCACCGACACCCGGCGGGTCATGTAGTACCCGTAGTCCACCACCGCCGACACCATGAACGTCATGATCGGCAGCCAGATCGCGAACTCCATCGCCGCCGATCCCCGGCGGCCCCTCCCGTTCGACATCGCCCCCTCCCTTACTCAGGTCGCCGCTGCCACTCGAACCGATAGAACGACGTGCTCGAGATCTCCGTCGGGTACAGCGCCGTCGGCAGGAACCCCACCAGCGACGTCATCGGCCGCGTCACCTCGCACTTCATCGTGCGGTTCGGCGGCTCGTACGCCCCGGTCTTCATGTCCGTCGCCAGCCAGTCGCAGGTCACCCCGGCGCAGAAGATCGCCGAGCGATCGAGGAACACCGCGTCGGCGGTGGCCTCCGGCAGCCCCGCGCCCTTCGACGGGTCCACCATCGCGCCCTCCCGGCACGCGATCGACACCGCGTTGTCGATGCCCGCCTGCATCGCGAACAGGTACCCGTAGTCCATCAGGCCCACCAGCACCGTCAAGAACAGCGGGAACGTCAGCGCGAACTCGATCGCGTTCCCCCCTCTCCGGCCTCGTCCCATGGTGACCCCCATCAGAACACGAACGTGGTGGGCAGCGACCGCGCCACCTCTTCGAACATCGCCTTGATCTCGGTCGGGTCGCCCGAGCCCTGGTAGAACCCTACCCCGCGGGTCAGCGCCATCATGTTCGCCGGGCTCGCGCCGCCGTTGGTGAGCAGGATCGTCCAGATGTTGATGTCGTTCGCCCACGCCAGGTCGGCCGCAGAGACCGCGCCGGCCTGTCCGTTCCCCTCGTTCGCGTTTCCGTCCGAGAACACCACCATCCCGCGGAAGTAGTTCTCGTCGGCGCCGCTCACGAGCTGCTCGACAGCCTGCAGCATCGCCGGCTCGGGGTTGGTCATCTGGCCGATGTCGCCCGACAGCGGGTGGGGGCTCGGCACCCCGAGCACGGTGCCGCAGGTCGCGGCGGTGGTGGTGTCGCAGATCCCGTCGATGGCGGCGGAGATCGTGTTGAAGTTGCCCTTCACCGGCATGAGCGGAAGCCAGGGCGCGTCCATCGGGTCGGTGGTGGCACAAGGGGAGCAGCCAGCGACCTTGGTCGCGCTCGAGGCATACATCGTCAGCGCGAACAGGTCGCCGGGTTGAGGCCGCTTCACCGCGATGTAGTCGAAGAAGGCCTCGACCGCGAACCGGGACTCATGTACGGCGGGGCCGCCCATCATCGAGCACGACATGTCCTGCACCACCGCGAGGGCGCGCATCTCCTGCGCCGCGATCGACGTGGCCTCGACCTCGAAGTCGGCGACACCCAGGAACGGCGCGAGCATCAGCGGGACCGAGTTGCCGCCGACCCGCTGCACGGTGACCCGCACCGCGTTCGGCGTGTCGCCGGGGTCGACACCCCCGAACGCCGGGATGGGCGCCGCGAAGTTCCAGGTCCCGAACTCCGGTGCGGCTTTCAGCGTGGGGGTGCCCAGCCCCACGTTGGCGTGGTCCACCACCCATTGGGCGGCGACCGCCCCCGCCGTCTCACCCGTGGGCACGTCGGCGGCCTGCAGGTACGTCACCAGGCCCGCGTGTGACGCCGAGTCCGCTGCAGCCTGCGCCTGCAGCCGCGCCATCGTCATCAACGACACGTCGACCGACAGGGCGCCGAACCCCATCACCATCACTAGGGTGAGCGCGAACAGGATCGAGTAGTTCCCGCGTCGACCCGCCCGAAGGGTGGGGCGAGCGGGTACCGGCGGCGTGGGGTTGGACATGGGGGGCTCCGTGTTCTGTCCTGCCAGCTTATGGCAGGTCGGCCCGGCCCACGATTACCCGACCATTACCCGTCGATCCGCGCTCACTGCACGAAGGTGGTCGGGAGCGAGCGAGCGACCTCCTGGAACATCTCGTCGATCTGATCGGAGTCGGGGCTCGACTGGAAGAACCCGGAGCCTCGGACCAGGTTCTGCATGAAGGTGGTGTCGAACGATCCGTTGTGGAACAGGATCGACCAGATGTTGACGTCGTTGTTCCACGCGGTGGTGGCGGCGGCGTACGCGCCGTCCTGGCCTTCGCCGCAGGTCGGCAGCCCGTCCGAGAACAGCACGATCCCACGGAAGTACCCGTCGGAGACCTCGGTCAGCTGGGCGGTGGCTTGCCGAATCCCCGGGGCCGGGTTCGTGCACTCCCCGATGTCGGTCGCCCACGGGTGTGGGTTGTCGACCCCGTTCGTGCTGCCACACGACGGCGTGAACGTCGACGCCCAGAACCACTGATTACATTGCCACGGAGCCGCGCAGGTTTGGCAAATTCCATCGATCCCCGCGTCGATCAGATCGAACTGGGTCTCGATGACCGACAGGGGAAGCCACGGCGGATCGTCGGCGGAGGTGGTGTAACAGGGGTCACAGCCCGCCTGTTTGGTCGCGCCGCCGGCGAACATCGCGAGGCCGAACTGGTCACCGGGCTGCGGCCGGGTCACGGCGAGGTACTCGACGAACTCCTCCACCGCGTCGTGCGAGTCCTGCACCGGACTGCCGCCGCGGTACATCATCGAGCAGGACATGTCCTGCACCACCATCAGAGCGCGCATCTCCTGCGCAGCCACCGAGGTCGCCTGGACCTCGAACTCGTGGACCCCGAGGAGCGGCGCGAGCAGGAGCTGGACCGCGTTCCCTCCCGTACGTTCGATCACCACCCGCACCGCGTTCGGGGTGTCACCGGGGGCGACCGCGCCGAACGCGGGCACCGGCGCCGTGAAATCCCACGCGCCGTACTCCGGGACGCCGGCCAGCGTGGGGACCCCCATCCCGACCGAGCTGTGGTCCACGACCCACTCGGCGGCGGTCGCACCGAGCGATTGGCCGGTGGTGACGTCGTCGGCTTGCAGGTACACGACCAGCGCCGCGTGAGACGCGGAGTCCGCCGCAGCCTGTGCCTGCAGCCGCGACATGGTCATCAGCGAGACGTCCACCGACATCGCCCCGAACCCGACCACCAGGACCAGAGTCAACGCGAACAGCAACGAGTAGTTTCCCCGGCGCGACCCGCGGGCGGACGACCGCCCTCGCGCCGCGGGGTGATCCACGGTCGACATCCTGTGCTCCCTGTGGAGCCTCATCACCTCCCGTCGCCCGGGGAGCGGTTTCACGGAGATTACACGACCACAGGTGAGCGCCCTCGGCGCCGAGCCGCCGGGCCGTGCAAGAAACGGCGCGCCCGCTCGTACGCCGTTATCGGTCATCGAACCGCGGGAGCGTGGATGGCAGAACAGCCGAAGAGCGGTGCAGCGTCGGGCGCAGGTTGGGTGCTGTTGGCGGTGGCGACCGCGGGCGTGGGCGCGGTGACGTTCGCCGCGGCCGCCAGCGTCGTCGCGCAGGATCACCCACTCCGACCTGCAGGGTTCGCGGTCGCGGCCGCGGTGCTCGCGGTGTCGGTGCTGGTCCCGCTGGGGATCGGCACCAACCTGGCCCGCGCGCTGCGCCGTCGCGGGTACGCCGCTTCGCGCGGGGCGATCCTCGCGACCGCGGTGGCGTTGGTGAACCTGGCCGGAGTGGTGGGGATCCAGGTGCTCGGGCCCGCACCGGTGCGGGTGTTGTGGACCGAGCGCGGAACGTGGGTCGTCGACGCGATGATCGGCCGCGGTCCGTTCGGCCCGGCCGCTGTCCCGGTGATCGAGCGACGCCTCGCCGAAGTGGAGGCCGCCGACCACCTGCAGGCCGCGATCCCGTTGTGGTGCGACGAAGACGCCGCGGCGTTCGCGGTGGGGCTCGCCGGAGGCCTCGCGCAGGGCAGCCCGGCGCCGTTGGTCGAGACGCTCGGGCGGGTCACCGAGCGGCACGGGGTGACCGCCGGTGCCCCCCAGTACGAGGACATCGCCGGGCGAGCCCTGCTGTCGGACGTGGCGGATCTGGTGGGCGCCTCGTACCCCGACGTGGCTCTGCCGCCCCAGGGACCGATCGACCCCACGCCCACGCAGGTGTCGCGCCACCGGATCGGCGCAACCACCACCGGCTGGGAGGCTCGGTACGAGGAAGGCGCTTGGCGGTGGTGCCCGGGCACGGTGGAAGAGGCCCGCGCGCGCGGCGAGGTGTTCGCGCGGGCGCTGCAGGAGCAGGCGCGTCGGGTGCCCACCGCCGCGGGCCCGGTCGCTGGGCCGTGGGACGCCGAGGTGCGCACGACGCTGCAACGCGCGGCGTTCGGCCGGGCGGCGTGGCTCGCCGGCTCGACCGCGGTCGACGCGACCTGGGGCGAGGCGCTGACCCGGTCGGCCGCCCTCGCGCAGGCCGAGCGGATCCGCGCGTGGTGCACCGTGTCGGCCGACCCGGCGCGGAAGGCGGCGCTCGACAGCGTCGTCGGCCGGTGGTCGGTGCCTCCGGTCGGGCAGGCGCTCGATCCGTCGAACCGCACCCTGCTCGAGACCCAGGGGCGGCGATACCTGGCCGACGTGCTCGGCGCCTGCTCCGCCCTCCAGGGTGACCGCCAGGTGCGGGACGCCGCGAGCGGCGTGGACGCGCCCGAGGCTCAGCGGAGGCGGTGGGCCGAGCTCGAGGCGCGCGCGATCGCGAGCGAGGCGACCCTCGCCGACGACGGGACCGGCGGGGTGCGGGTCCACGCCGAGGGCCGCGATCTGCGTGCGGTGCAGGAGGACGGGAGCTGGCGCATCGACTGGCGGGACTGACTGGCGGGACTGACCCCGACTCCGGTGTCGCGGTCCTCGGCGGCGCTGGGGTACCGTGCAGCGCCGGACCGCGGTCGTGACCGCGGCACGAGGTTTGCTGTGTCGCCCTGCGGAGGTGCCGATGCGCGCGATGGTGATCGCGGCCGGGATCGGGCTCACGGGATGCCCGCCGCCCATGCCGGAGGAGATCCCGGGGCCGTGTGAGTCCGACCGGTCGGCCCTCGACGTGGCGCCCCCCGACGGCGCGTTCGGCGACCTCGGCGACGGGGACACCTTGTGGTGTGGCAACCCGCCCCAGGGTGGCGCGCCGTACACCCCGTTCCGCCTGCGGGTCCGCGGCCCCGAAGCGTGGGAGGACGGCGCCGAGGTCCTGATGACCGCGGCCGACGCAGACGGCACCGAGCTCGGCTGGACCCAGCTCACCCTCGGGCTCACCTGCGCGAACGTCGGCGAGAGCGCCGGCTCGTGGGTCGGCTCGGAGGCCCACCTCCGCTACTCGGGGTGGGGCCTCGACGAGCTCGACGGGATGGCGGCGACGGTGACGTTGTCGGCGACGGCGCTGGCCGACCCGTCGGTCCACGTGTCCCGGGCGTTCGAAGTGGTGCTGGACACCGAGCCGTTGTGACAGCGTCGCAGCGGACGACCCGCGCGCGGCGGTGCATGTTGGCCGCAGGGGGGACACGTGGCGGACGAGGTGCTCGACCTGGGTCCAGTGACGGTCGATCTCGAGCGGGGCACGGTGTCGGGGGCGCGCACCGGTAGGCTCACCAACCGAGAGCTCGCGTTGCTGCGGTTCCTCGCCGCCCGGCCCGGCGAGGTGGTGGACCGAGACACCCTGCTGCACGAGGTGTTCGGCTACGCTCCCAGGACCGTGTCCCGCGCGGTCGACAAGGCCATGGACAGCCTCAGGGCGAAGGTCGAGGCCGACAAGCGCGTCCCGACCTACCTGCTCACCGTGCACGGGACCGGGTACCGGCTGGCGATCCCCGCGCCGGACCGCCCCGCGAGCCTCGCCACGGCGGATCGCCGGGTCGGGCGAACGGCCGAGCGCCTGCGCCTGCGCGAGGCCCTGGCCGGCCCCGGCGTGACCACGTTGCACGGTCCGGGCGGCGTCGGGAAGACCCGCCTGGCGCGCGAGGAGACCGCCGACCTCCCCCACGCGCGCGCGTGCGAGCTGTCGCACTGCCGGACGGCCGCCGACGTCCTGACCGCGATCGAGGCCTCGCTGTCGGCTTCGACCCCGGCCGGCGGCGTCCCGGCTCGGATCGCCCACCTGATGGTGGTGGTGGCGGCGAGGCCGGTGGTGCTCGTGCTGGACGACGCGGAGCACGTTCTGGACACCGTCCGCCCGATCGCCGCAGCCCTGGGAGAACAGATCCCGGTCCTGATCACCTCCCGGATCCGGCTCGATCTCCCCGGCGAGCGGGTGATCCCGGTCGACCCGCTGCCGCGGCCCGACGCGGTCCGGCTGTTCCGCGAGCTCGCGGGCGCCGTGAACGGGACCGACGACGAGGTGGGCGCGGTGGTCGAGTGGGTCGATCGGCTCCCGCTCGGGATCGAGCTCGCAGCGCGGCGCGCGCGCCTGCTGTCGGTGCCCGAGCTCGCGCGTCGCCTCGCGCACAGCCACGCCCTGTTGACCGGGGCCGACCACGGGGTCGAGGCCACCGTCGGGTGGTCGTGGGACCTGCTCGATCCCGCCCAGCAAGCGGTGCTGCGCCAGGCTGCAGTGTTCGCCGGCGGGTTCTCGCTCGACGCGGCGGAGGCGGTGCTGGCGCCGCCGGCGGGAGCCCCGCCGGTGCTCGACCTGCTCCAGTCGCTGGTCGAGGCCAGCCTGCTCCGGACCCGCCCGGACGGTCGGATCGAGCTGTACCACCTGGTGCGCCAGTTCGCGCGGGACCGCGGGCCGACCGATCCCGAGGTAGGGCGTCGCCACGGCGCGTATTTCGGCGCGCTGGCGGCCCGGCTCGCGCGCGGGACGCAGCTCGGGTCCGACGCGGTCGACGCGCTCGAGCGAGAGCTGCCGAACCTCCGCGCGGTGTTCTTCCCGGGGAGCGGAGCGGACCCAGCCGACCAGGTCCGCGCGCGGTTCGGCGTGTCGGCGTGGATGCGGATCCGAGCCGCGTTCGCGGACCACGCGGAGCTGTTGGACGGCGCGCTCGAGGCAGCGCGCGCGTCCGCCGACGTGGACCTGCTGGTGCGGGCCCTGCTGTCGCGAGCGATGTTGCCGGTGAACCGCCACCTGCCGACCCAGCGGGGGATGCTCGACGAGGCGCTGGCCCTGGCGCGGGCGTCGGGCGACCCGGACGTGCACCTGCGCGCGCTCGTGTCCAGGATCGCGTGGATGCGGCACGCGAGTGAGCTCGACGAGGCCGCCGCGTCGGTCGCCGAAGCGAACGAGCTGCGGTCCGCCGACGTGTACCTGCAGGTGGGGTTGGCGATCGAGGCGGCGTCGGTGGTGCTCGACCGGTCCGCGATGGAGGACGGCCTCCCATTGATGGAGGCTGCGGTCACCGCAGCGGCCGAGGCCGGGCTCGCCTGGTCGACGGCCTTCGGGAGGCTGTCGCTCGGCGGGACCTACCTGCACGCGGGTCGGTGCCTGGACGCGCGCCGCCAGTACACGCTCGCGCTCGAGGGGGCGCGAGCGCTGCGGAGCGACCGCCTGGAGGCGCCGGCCGCGCTCGGGTTGGCCGAGGTCGCCGCGCTCGACCGTCGGTGGGACGAGGTGGCCACCCACGCCGGTCGAGCGTTGGCGCTCGCCCGGCCGCAGCTCGACCGGCGCACTGCGGCCGCCGCGTCGCTGCAGCTCGCGCTTCGGGCGCTGCTGCTCGATCGCGACGAGGAAGCCGAGGAGCACGCGGCCGCAGGGCTGCTGGAGAGCGCGAGCGGGCAGCCGCTCCCCGGGTTGCTGACGCTCGCGCGGACGCTCGCGCTGACCCGGCTCGGTCGGTGGGCGGAGGCGGACGCCGCCCTGGCGGACCTGGAGCGGCAGCCGAGTGATCCGTGGTTCGGCGGGGAGGTGCGCGAGCTCCGGCCGGTGGTCGAGGCGGTCACCGCCGCGAGGCGGCGCCCGGAGGCTGTGCCTGCGCTGCTCGCCCTGCTGGAGCAGGCGCCGGTGGATCCACTCAAGCCGGAGGCGGCGTTCTACACCGTCGCGTGGATCGAGGCCGAGCGGGCCGGCACCCACGGCGGCCTGCGGTCGATCCCTTCCGGCCGGTACGCCTGACCGGAGATGTCCGGGATGTCCGGGCACGTCCGGCGTCCACCCGGACCCCCGTCCGACCGGTGATGGTCCTGGCACAACCGGAGGGTGTCATGGGCTATGGGTTCGGCAGGTGGATCGGGTTGGCGGTGATGGCGGGGTGTGCGGCAGAAGTGCCGCCCGCCGGGGAGATCGTGAGCGCGGAGGATCGGCTCGCCACGGCGGACGAGCTGCGGAACGCGCGCGGGTCGTTCAACGACTTCTTGCTGGATCTGGCGAGGTGGTACCGCGAGATCTACACCCCGCCGCTGGACTTCGACGGCGACGGGTACGCGGACATGGCCGCAGGCGTGGCCGGGTTCCCGAACGAGCAGGTGCAGGTGTTCTACGGTGGTCCTGCCGGGCTGTCGGCGGTGCCGGACGCGGTGTTGCCGTCGCCCTCCCCGACCCTGGTCCTCGCGTTCGCCGAGTCCGCCGGGGCGGGAGACGTGAACGGCGACGGCTACACCGACCTGGTGGTCGGCGCGAACAACGGGAACACGGCGGGGCAGGCGTTCGTGTACCTCGGCGGCCCGGCGGGCCTGGCCACCACGCCCGCGCAGACGCTGAACGGGCTCGACACCGGCGTGCCGACGCTGGCGTTCGGGTACCAGGTCGCCGCCGCCCGCGACGTGGACCTCGACGGGTACGACGACGTGCTGGTGTCGGCGGTCGCGAGCCCGACGCAGGCGCTGCAGAACGGGGTCGCGTTCGTGTACCGCGGCGGCCCCGGCGGGCTCGAGACCCTGCCCACGTGGACCCTGTACGGCACGGGCGGGACGCGGGACAACTTCGGCAGCTCGATGATCTCGACCCACCTGAACTTCGACTGTTGGCCCGACCTGGTGATCGGCGAGGCCCGCAACATCCTGTTCGGTGGCAACTCGACCGGCCGGGTGCACGTGTTCCTCGGCGGCCCGACCGGGTATGCCTCCACCGCCGACCAGGTGCTGCTCGGCCCGTCCGGTCCGCTCAACTCGTTCGGCCTGCAGGTGACGAACGTGGGGGACATCAACCTCGACGGGCACGGCGACTTCGCGGTCGGCGAGCCGCTGGTGAACGGGTTCACCGGCACCGCCTGGGTGTACCTGGGCACCGACACCGGCGTGGACGAGGTCCCCGGACTACAGCTCGACCCGCCGGCCGGCAGCGCCGGAGGGTTCTTCGGCTGGTCCCAGGCCGGCGGGGGCGACGCCGACCGGGACGGGTTCGCGGACATCGCGGTCGGAGAGACCGACGCCTCGAACTACGAAGGCCGGGCACACGTGTACTTCGGGCCGTTCTGGGTCTGGCCGGGCTCGGCGTCGAACCCGGTGGTGGTCACGCCGGACCAGACGCTCGCCGGCACCCACACCGGCGAGGCGTACTTCGGCCAGGAGATGTCGTTCGTCGGGGACCTCGACGGCAACCGGTCGGACGAGCTGATCGTCGGGGCGCCGTGGGCCGATGTCCGCGGGCGGGTGTACACGTTCGAGGGGACGACGCCGGGCGCGGTCGGAGCCGCGCCGAAGCAGACGTTCGCCTCGACGCTCACCACCGGCAGGTTCGGCCTGTCGCTGGCTCGGTGACCGTCAGGGCCCGCCGAGCAACGTACGAACGGGCGGGCCTCAGTCGGTGACGGTGAGCCGGATCATCTTCACCGGCGTGACCGGGCGGTCGTCTCGGTCGGTGGGCACCCGGTTGATCGCGGTGACCACCGGCATCCCGTCGATGACCTTGCCGAACACGGGGTGCTTGGACTCGCCTGGCGAGAAGAAGTCGAGGAACGCGTTGTTCGCGGTGTTGATGAAGAACTGGGAGCTGCCCGAGTTCGGGCCCGCGTTCGCCATCGACAGCGTGCCGACCGCGTTCGACAGCCGGTGGGCCGCGGGGTGCTCGTCCGCGATCGCGCCGTACGGCGAGTCGCCGGTCCCAGCGCGGCGGCTCTTCGGGTCCTTGCTGTGCGGGCAGCCGAACTGGTTCATGAAGTTCGCGATGACCCGGTGGAAGTGCAGGCCGTCGTAGAAGCCCTCCTTCACCAGCCGAACGAAGTTCCCGGCCGTGATCGGCATCTGATCGACGAAGATCTCGGCCTTGAACGTGCCCAGCGTGGTCTCGAACGTCGCGACGGGATTCGACATGGGGTCCTCTCGGCGGTGGTGCGGCCGCTCCGTACCCGGCGCGGGCCCGAGGGTCCACCAGCCGGCTCACAGCCGCGGCTGGAACCACCTCGGCTCGGCGTGTGGCGTGACCTGGACCAGATCGAGCCGGGTCCATCCCCCGCCCTGACGGATCTCCACCTCCACCGCGTCGGACCCGCCCTCGCAGTACAGCACGATCACCTCGAGCTCCAGCGGTCCGGCGGGGAACGACGCGCTCGGCTCGTCGGAGGTCTCGTCGAGCCACACCAGGCTGTGGACCTCGAGGAACACGTCGTTCATCGTGCCGTGGTCGACGGCGTCGCCGGCGAACACCCACAACAGGCCGTGCACCTCGTCGTCGCGCTCTCGCACCGACAACGTGCCCCCGGGGTGGTCGATCGTTCCGCGGTACCGCACCATGAACCGGTTGTTCAGGTCGAGGTCGGTGGTCGCGAACCCGGGCACCGCGGAGAGGGAGAAGTTCCCCTGCTCCGGCCACTTCCCGAGCGGCACGCCGGTGGCCACGTCGAACGCGATCTCCTCGTGCCGCATCAGCAGGTCGCCGCGCGCGAAGTCGAGCATCGGCTTCGAGTCGATCCCGATGATCGCGTCACAGAACCCGTCGTCCACCTCCCCCTCCGGCGCGAACCCCCGGGCGTAGGCGGTGAACCCGGACGGGTCGGCCACCGGGCCGGGGCTCCAGGTCTCGGTCGCGCCGCCGCGGGTCAGCGTGAGGTCCGCCCCGAGGCCCACGTCGAACTTCGAGCGCGCGCCGTCCTCGACCCCCACCGGCCACCCCTCGGGGTTCGCCCCCACCGAGCGGAACGAGGTGCCGTCGATCGGGACCAGGCTGCGCATCTGCGGCTTGCGCGACGGGCCGTACGGCGAGACCACCTCGGCCCAGATCCCGAGATCGGCGCGGAACTGGAGCTCCACCGGCCTCACCTTGCCGTCGCGCACCTGCTCGCCGTGCCACACCGTGCGCCCGAGCGAGTCGGCGAGGGCACCCGCCTCGGCGGCGCGCTGCACCGCGTCCGACGACCGGTCCGAACCCGCGGGACCGACCCAGCCACACGCCGACGCCGCCAACGCCGGAGCTCCCCACCACCGCCGCCGCGCCAGTCCGAGCACCACCAGCCAGATCCACGCGGTGGCCGACGCAGGGCCCGTCGAGCACGCAGCGTCGTCGGGCGGCGGGAGCTCCGGCATGGCGAACCCGCCGCAGACCAGCCCCACGTCGACCGCCTCGGGCGGGAACGCCCGGGACAACGAGCCGCGGGTGGAGCGCCCGTCCTCGAGCTCGTCGAGCGACACGATCGCGCACGCCGCCGGGCTCGGCGTCCCGAACGCGTCGAGCGCCCCGTCGTGGCACTCGATCGGCGCGTCGCCCACGTCAGCCGCCTGGTGGTCCCCGCCGTCGTCCCGCACCGACAGCAACCCGCGAACGTCGTAGCCGAGCGGGAACGCCGCCTCACCGACCGGGCAGCGGCTGACCTGCATCCAGCTCACCGAGTACGACGCGTCGAAGCTCGCGCCGCCCACACCCTCGAACGCGTCGTCGATCGGCAGCACCATCGACGGATCGGACAGCGCGACCGCGCCGTTGTTGAACGAGCCCATCCACAGCCCGGAGTCGAACAGGTGGTCGAGCACCGTGCCCTCGAGATCGGGCGGCGCGGCGTCGACCAGCCGGTCGCGGAACTCCTCGGTCAGCGGGTCGATCTGCGCGTCGATCTCGTCCAGCACGTAGCCGAGCTCGTCCTCCGCCAACGTTTCGATGTCCTGCCGGATCGCGTCCTTGATCGGCTCGATCAGCGGCTCGAGCAGCTCGTTGACGATCGCACCCAAGTTGATCTCGATCCCGAAGGTGTCGTGCAGCCAGTCGCGGATGTCCAGGATCCAGTCCGGCAGGAGCTGCTCCACTACATCGTCGCTCAGGCTCAGGGTGTCTTCGATCCACAGCTCGAGCGGCTCGAACGCCGCGGTGACCGCGTCGGTCTCGATGTCGACCGGCTCCTCCCCCAGCACCAGGTCGTCGGTGAGTTCGGCCGACACGTTGCCGACCGTCAGCACGTACACCGCGGGCAGGCTGGCGAGGTCTTCGCCGAGATCCTCGATGATCTCGATCCACGCCGGCCCGTCGTGGTCGGCGCGCTCTTCCAGCAGCGCGATCGCGGTGAAGTACCCGACGTACATCTCGGGGCAACCCCACGAGCAATCGGTCTCGTCGTCGGAGGTGCCGAACACGCCGTCGGAGCCGGCCGTCACCTGCAGGGTGGCGCCGGGCTCGACCGACCAATCCTGCGCGCCGACCACGAACTCCTCCAGCAGCGGCCCGAGGCGCTGCATGTCCTCGGCGAGGCCCTGGATGTACAGGGGGAGCAGGGCGAGCTGCTCGCTCGGCGTGAGGTCGACCAGGCCGATCTGCAGCACCAGGGGCAACGCCGGGAAGTCGTCCTGGACCTCCAGGATCTTCGGCATCACCTTCGACACCATCCGCGCCCAAACCCGGCCGTCGAGGTTCACCAGCTCTCGCTCGACGAACCCGTTCGGGATGTCGTGCATCATCCGGGCGGCCTCGAACAGGTCGGGGCGCAGCTCGAGCGCGGCGTCCTGCAGCATCGCCTCGGCCACGATGTGCCGCACCGCGTTGTCGATCGAGTCTTCCCGCTCGGCGGTGATCGGGGTGAGGGTGAACGTCTCGCCCGACAGGAAGTTGATGTAGTGGTGCACGACCGCGTCGCTCGCGCCGTGCAGGAAGCAGCCCAGGGCGTACGCCTTCTCTGCGTCGTCGAGCGCCTGCTCGTACAGGTCCTCGCATTGATCGTACGGACGGAGCCCGAGGCCGTGGGTCTGGTCGGTGAGGGCCGGGAACACGAAGTTGTCGGGGCCGATCGAGCCCGCGCGGAACGCGAGCGGGTTGTCGAGGATCGCGTTCGCGTCCTCGGGGGCCAGCGTCACTCTGTCCTCGCCGCCCAACAGCGCGATCGAGCCGTCGCCCGAGGCGAGCAGCGCCGCGTGGATCTCGTTCGCCAGCGCGATGTGGACCCGGGTGGTGTAAGCGGAGGCATCGGCGGTGAGCAGCGCGATCGACAACATCGGACGGTCCCTCCAGCTCGGCGCACTGCTCCGAGCGGTCGCTCGGCGGTCGCCCGCCGGCGGTCGAGCGAGCCTATCCGCAGCGGGCACTCCCGGCTCGGCGCTTGGTACGCGCTGTTACACGGACAGAAGGGCCATCAACCGCGCCACCGCGAGATCGGGGCCGACCGAAGCGCGGACCTCCGGATCGAGCCACTCGTGGTACAGGCCGAGGCGCGCCGACTCGAACACCCACGCCACCGCCGTGTCGCCGCGCAGCGCGCCCGGGAGCCGCCCCGCGAGATCCGTCGCCTGCCCGCGCAGCGCGCGCCGGATCGCGTCGCCGAGCGCCCCCTTCGCGTGGCGGTACCGCATGTACACCAGCACGCACCACGGCGCGGTCAGCACGTCGTCGAGGCCCTTGCGGGTGCCGGCCGCGAGCCGGTCGAGCGACGCGAGCTCCCCTTCGACCGGCGCGGCGAAGGCCCGCGCGTACAGCCCCACGGTGAACGTCAGCAGCGAGGTGCGGTCCTTGCCGAGGTACTTGTAGATCCACGGGCGGGACACCCGCGCCCGGCGCGCGACCTCGGCCACCCGGAGCGACTCGGGCCCGCCCCGGAGCAGGGACACGGCGACCGACCACGCGACGCGGTGGAACCTCGACTCCTTCTCCGACTCCGGCGGAGGGAGCAGGTGCTCCCACGGGTGCTCGCTCGGGGCGCTCGCCACGGGTCCCTCCGATCGCTGCGGTGACGGTGAGGTGTACCACCGCGCATAGTCGCCGGAGGTCGCCATGTCGTGGTTCGTGCTGGTGTCGGTCGCTTCGGCGCACATCTTGATGGACGAGCCCCGCCCGCGCACCCAGGCGCTGAAGATCGGGCCGTGTGGAGACGCCGCGAACCTCCGGAGCGCGAACGTGGCGACGTTCGCCCCCGGGGAGACGATCACGATCGAGTGGCACGAGACGATCGACCACCCGTCCCACTTCCGGATCGCGTTCGACGAGGACGGGACGGACGACTTCGTCGACCCCGCGACCCCCGAAGAGTACTACAACACCCCCGCCGTCCTGCTCGACCAGATCCCGGACGACCCGTCGGGCACGTACTCGGCCACCGTCACGCTGCCGGCGGTGACCTGCAGCAACTGCACGCTCCAGCTGGTGCAGCTGATGTACGACAAGCCGCCGTACACCCCCGGCACCGACGACCTGTACTACCAGTGCGCCGACCTCGAGCTGGTCGCGCCCGAGACCGGAGGCACCGGCGCGACCGGATCGACCGCCGACACCTCGACCGGGGGGTCGGACGCGGACGCCGACACCGACGCGGACTCGGACACCGACACCGACACCGACGTGGACGCCGACACCGGGGAGAAGGCGGAGGCCGGGTGTGGGTGCGACGGGGCAGGCCGGTTCGGCGGTGTGTCGGCGCTCGTGGTAGGGATGGTGGTGGTGCGGCAGCGCCGGAGGTCGACACGGTGATCGAGCGGTTGGTCCTGCTGAAGCTCGTGGACGGTGGGTACCGCGAGGAGATCGCCGAGGCCGCCCGCCGGGATCTCCCGCGGATCCCCGGCGTCCGCCGGGTGCGCGTCGGAACGCCCGCCGACGCGGACTCCGCGGTGTGGGATCTGCTGCTGGCCATCGAGTTCGACCGGATCGAAGACGTGGGGCTGTACCTGAACCACCCGATCCACCGCACGTTCTTCGATCAGGTGCTGTCACCCAGGGTCGAAGTCCGAAAGGCGTGGAACTTCGTGATGGACTGAGGGGACGTCGGGGCGTCGCCGTGCCTGCGGCGGGTCGGGCGATCCGGGCCCCCGAGGTTGTCGTGCCGTCGTCACACGTTCGTCACACTCCACCGATAAACCCGGCGCCATGGCCACGGTACCCACCCACCCCCCTGCCTTGCCGCGCGAGCTGCCGCTGGAGCCGCTCGCCGTGCGGCGTCGGACCGAGCGACTCGCCGGCCAGCTGCTGATGTTGGCGGCGGTCACCGCGGCGATCCCGGCGGTCGGGGTGCTCGGCCTGCTCGCAGTGCGGGGCGCCCCCGCCCTGTCGTTCACCTTCCTGTTCGGGATGCCCGTGGCGGGCATGACCGCCGGCGGGATCCTGCCGGCGATCGTGGGCACGGTGTGGCTCGTGGG
>JBEBJC010000059.1:0-16815 GCA_040080105.1 Myxococcota bacterium | reverse complement strand
GGTCGGAGTGCCGCGACTGCCACGCCGACGACGACTCGCACCGGAACATGCTCGGCGACGTGTGTGACGACTGCCACACCTCCACGAACTGGATGCGCACCACGTTCCGCCACTCGACCACCGGGTGGGCGCTGCGCGGCGCCCACCGGCTCGCCTCGTGTGACGACTGCCACGCCGTCTCGTACGTCGCGACCCCGGACGACTGCTGGCGGTGCCACGAGTCCGAGGCCCCGAGGAGCGAGCCCGCGCACCAGAGCGCGTTCTTCGCGCAGTGTGATCAATGCCATCGGCCGTACACGTGGGCCTCGCTGCCCAACGTGGCGACCCGTCCCGTCGTGGGGAGGTGACCGTGTCGTGGTTCTTGGGATCGGCGCTCGCGTACGCCGCCGACGACTCGGCGCGCCCCACGGATCTCTCCGTCACCTCGCTCGGGGGGGACTTCGTCCGCGCCGAGACCATCGACCGGCAGGACGCGAACCTGTTGCTCGGTCAGCGCCTCCGCTGGGCGTTGTCGCCGAGCGCGCGCCTGCTGGTCGACGGGCGGTTCTCGGTCGACCCCGACGCCCCGGTGTTCTGGGAGGACAGCCGGGTGCGCGAGCTCGGCGTCGGGTTCACCAGCGACAGCGGCACGCTGCTCGTGGGGCGGCACGCGCTGGTCAACGGCGGCCCGCGGCTCGTCGACGGCGCGCAGGCGGTCGCGAACCTCGGCGCCGCGCGCGAGATCCAGGCCGGGGCGTGGGCGGGGCTCGTCCCCGACGAGTTCACCACCGCGCCGACCACCCGGTTCGGGTTCGGCCCGATCCTCGGGTGGAACCGGTCCCAGACCTCGATCACCGCGGTCGGTGACCTCGTGTTCGGCCCCGGCGGGGCGAACCGGTTCGGGTCACTCGTGCTCGGGCGGGCCGAGGTCGGGTCGAAGGTCGAGACCACCGGGCGCCTCGACTGGGTGTTCGCCGACGGGCTCGGGAACTCCGGCCTCGCCGACGGCATGTTGTTCGCCCAGTACCGTCCGGTGCGGGCGACCCGGTTCGACGTGTACTGGGACAGCTACTCGTCGCTGCTGTACCAGACCCGATCGTCGCTCGATCCCACCGTGCAGCGGTTCGCGTCGCGGATCGAGGAGCTCGGGCTCGCGGCCGGGATCGAGCAGGACCTGGTGAACCCGACCCTGCACCACGTGCTCGGCGGGACGTTCGCCACCCACGGCTCGGGCGACGTGTACCCGGTCGGAGCGATCCGCGCGCGGACGCTGTTCTACCCGGACCCGGCCGAGCGGTACACCCGCGCGGGCGGGCTGGTCGGCGTGGGCGGGCTCGCGGGAGAGCGGCTCGAGCTCGACCTCGACGCGAACCTGTGGTGGGTCGACACCGGGCTCGGCGGCGACGCCGGGGTGATGGCGGTGTTCGAGCCGAACCCCGACAGCGCGTTCGCGATCGACGGGTCCGCGCGCGCCTTGTTCAGCGCGTCCGAGTTCCAGGGGTACCCGGGCTGGTACGCCGACCTGTTCTTCGACGTCGTAGGGAGAGGAGGCAGGTCGCTCGCGGCTGGGGGATCCTGGTCCGACGAGCCGTCGGACCTGGTCGGCCAGGACGTCGGGTGGGGCGCGTTCGTCCGGGTGCAGCAATGGGTCCGGCCCGAACGAAACCGACCGGTGGCAGTACAGTCGTCACCACCGGCCGTCGAAGAATAAAGAAGCTTTCGATTGGTCGGCTGGACGATGTCTCGATTTATCTTGGCAGCGCATTCTGTACGACAATACCGAACGAACCGTACAGTCACGAGACAGCTGGGGGTGAACATGACGGACGCGATCCGAAGGTGGATGACAGCGGCGGCGATCCTCGTCGGGGCGTCTGGATGCGGGAACCAGTGGACCCCTGGCGATCCGCCTCACACGCGGGCGTTCCCGCTCGACTGTGCCCACCAGGCCGCGACCTGCGAGTCGTGCCACCCGTCCGACCAGCCGATCGGCAAGCTCGATCCGGCGTGCGCGGGGTGCCACCTCGAGGACCGGCCCGAGTCGCACGATCCGGAGGCGACCGCCACCTGTGAGGAGTGCCACCAGGACCCCGGCTGCAGCTGGAACGGGGCCGGCTCCCCTCACCCCGCCGGGTTCAGCGAGCCCGACCAGCACGGGATGGAGGCGAAGCTCGGCGGCCCGACCGAAGGCGCGTGCACCAGCTGCCACGGCGCCGACCTCACCGGCGGCGTGTCCGACGTGGGCACGCCGGCGCGGGGCTGCGACGACTGCCACGCGACCAACGACCACGCCGACTGGCGCACCGACTGCGTGTTCTGCCACGGCGGGACCGACAACGGCACCGGCGCGCCGCCCGCCGACATCGACAACCGCACGACCGACCTGAGCTTCGCGGCGCACACCCCCCACGTGGGCACCGACCCGAGCTACCGCGCGCTCGAGTGCCTCGAGTGCCACGAGAGCCACAACGACGCGATGTCGCCGGGCCACTGGTTCGACGGCACCAGCGGCCTGGCCGAGGTGTCGTTCGTCACCGGCATCGCGGACGCGACGACCTACGACGCGGGCACCAAGGGCTGCGCGAACAACTACTGCCACGGCCAGGGCCAGCGCGACGACGGCGCGGCGCGGGTCGGTGATCCGCCGATGACCTGCGACACCTGCCACGCGTTCGAAGCGGGCGGCTGGAGCTCGATGTCGGGGATGCACGAGACCCACCTCGAGAAGGACGACACGATCACCTGCAACGACTGCCACGCGGCGGTGATCGATCGCGGCGGCGACATCGCGACCGCGCCCCGCCACGTGGACGGGACCCGCGACGTGGCGTTCTTCGAGACCTCGATCTCGACCGCGAACAACGGCGGGACCTGCCAAGGGGTGTGCCACGGCACCGAACACGACGCCACCTTCGGGTGGGGTCACGTGGGGAACTACGAGGAGCCCCAGCTCCACGGGTACGACTCGAACCTCCAGCTGCTCGAGTGCCGGTCGTGCCACGGCTCGAACTGGGACGGCGGCATCGCGCAGAACTGCGACGACTGCCACGCCACCGAGGGAGCGGCGGACTGGCGCACCGACTGCACCTTCTGCCACGGCGGTGAGAACGGCGACCAGGACGGCCTGCCGCCGCAGGACATCAACGACGAGACCGATCCGACCGCGATCTCGTTCGAGAACCACCCCGACCACCACGGCACCAGCGCGGTGAACGGGCACCCGGTGTACGACTGCACCCAGTGCCACGTGAAGCCCGACGACGCGATGTTCTCGGGTCACGCGATCGATGGGACGCCCGGCCGCGCCGAGGTCGACCTGTCGGGCGGGTGGTCGTTCGAAGGGGGCTTCGACCCCGTGTCGGGCTCGTGCAGCAACATGTACTGCCACGGCAACGGCCAGACCCCGAGCGGCACCATCACCATCGGCGGCGGCGGGCTCGACTGTGAGTCGTGCCACGTGACCGAGACCGGCTGGGCCGCGATGTCGGGCACCCACGAGGCGCACCTCCAGCAGGGCGACATCGCGTGCACCGACTGCCACGGCGAGGTGGTGAACGCCGCCAACGACATCGTGGACGACGACCTGCACGTGAACCGCGTCGCGAACGTCGAGGCCGCGACCACCGGGTGGAACGGCGAGACCTGCACCACCACCTGCCACGGGGTGAACCACGACCAGATGGGGTGGTCCGGCCCGCACCCGGACGGGTTCGACGACCCGGCGGTCCACGGCCAGGAAGCCTTGAAGCGCCTGCAGGACTGCACCGACTGCCACGGGGCGAACCTCGAGGGCGGCATCGGCCCCACCTGCGACGACTGCCACACCACCGAGGGCCACGCCGACTGGCGCAGTGACTGCGTGTTCTGCCACGGCGGCGCGGCCGGCGACACGTCGGGGGCGCCCCCGGAGGACATCGACAACACCACCGCGGTGGGCTCGATCAGCTTCCCGACACACCTGGCGCACCTCGACAACGACATCCACCCGCAGTGGGACTGCGCGACCTGCCACCAGGGGTCCGACACCTACGTCGACGCCCCGACCGATCCGGGGCACTGGCTCGACGACACCACGAACCAGGTGGCCGAGGTGAACTTCACCGGGATCGCGAACCCCGGGACCTACGCCGCCGGCAACTGCTCGAACAACGCGTGCCACGGCAACGGCCAGGTGAACGGCACGATCGCGAACACCAACACCACGCTCGACTGCGAGGGTTGCCACAGCACCGAGTTCCAGTGGACCGACATGTCGGGGACCCACGCCACCCACCTGTCGGTGACCGGCGTGAAGTGCACCGACTGCCACAGCCAGGTGGTCAACGCCGCCGGCGACATCTCGACCCCGAACAAGCACGTGGACGGCGCGGTGTCGGTGAGCACCACCACCGCCGGGTTCACGTTCACCCCGCCCGGCGCGAACGACCAGTACACCTGCACCGGCACCTGCCACTCCGAGAACCACACCGCGTGGTCGTGGGTCGGCGGGCACCCGCCCGGGTACGAGGAGCCCGAGGTCCACGGCCAGGAGGCCCTGTTCCAGGTGCAGGAGTGCCGCGACTGCCACGGGGACGACGCGAACGGCGGCACCTCCGGCCAAGGGTGCGACACCTGCCACGACGCCGGCTGGCGCTCGGACTGCACGTTCTGCCACGGCGGCTCCGCCGGTGACACCCAGGGCGTGCCCCCGTCCGACCTCGACAACAACACGAACGAGGCGTCGATCTCGTTCATGTCGCACCCCGAGCACGTGGCGGCGGGCGACCACCCCACCTGGGACTGCGTGATCTGCCACGACGCCGGCAACTACACCGACGCGTGGGACGACGTGGGCCACTGGTGGGACGACGGCAGCATCGGCGTGGCCGAGGTCGACATGTCGGGCAGCCTGGCGCCGACCAGCACCTGGAACACCACGACCAACCAGTGCTCGAACAACTACTGCCACTCGGGCGGCAAGTCG
This sequence comes from Myxococcota bacterium, assembly GCA_040080105.1. Classification (GTDB taxonomy): domain Bacteria; phylum Myxococcota_A; class UBA796; order UBA796; genus JACKER01. Next base: position 11,873 of record JBEBJC010000059.1, on the reverse strand, counting down.
GGCGCCGTCGCCACCGTGACCGACTCGAACAACGCGAAGAGCTGCACCGGATGCCACGGCGACCCGCCGAACACCGGCGAGCACGGCGAGCACGACAACTACCCGTGCAGCGACTGCCACTCGGACATCAACTCGTCCGGGGACTTCACCCAGCCCACCAAACACGTGAACGGCCTGCGTGAGGTAGCCGACGGGTCGGGCACGGCGATCGTGTTCACCCTGTCGGGCGGAAAGTGGACCTGCAACGGCAGCTGCCACGACGGCCACAGCAACGAGAACTGGTAGGCGCCCCGGTTACGCAGGACTAAAGTTCGACGCGGGTTTCCCGAGAAGACCCTGGGAGTCTTCCGGGAGGCCCGCGTGGACGAAATGGACGAGGTCATCCAAGAGTTCCTCGTCGAGAGCTACGAGAACCTCGATCGGCTGGACCAGGAGTTCGTGCAGCTCGAGCAAGAGCCCGGGCGCCTCGACCTGTTGAGCTCGATCTTCCGCACGATCCACACGATCAAGGGCACCTGCGGGTTCCTGGGCCTGTCCCGGCTCGAGAAGATGACCCACGCCGGCGAGTCGCTGCTGTCGCGGCTGCGGGACGGCCAGATCGCGCTGACCCCGGAGCGGGTGACGGCGCTGCTCGCGATGGTCGACCGGGTGCGCGAGATGCTCGGCGAGGTGGAGCGCACCAAGACCGACGGGGAGAACGGGCACCTCGAGCTGGTCGAGACGCTGTACGAGCTCGCGGAGGCCGATCGCCCGGCGCCGGTGTCGATCGTGATCGACGAGCCCGACGACGCCCCGGTCGAGCACGAGCCCGCTCCGGAAGACCCCCACGGGGATCCGCTGCACGCAGAGCCGCTCGAGCACGCCGCGCCGGACGAGCCCGAGGTCGAGCCGCACGACCCCGAGCCGCGCGCGGTCGCCGCCGCACCGCGGGCGAACACCGGCCCGAGCGCCGCCGACGCGAGCGTGCGGGTCGACGTGGGGTTGCTCGATCAGCTGATGAACCTCGTCGGCGAGCTGGTGCTGGCGCGGAACCAGCTGAAGCAGAACCTGTCCACCAGCGAAGACCAGGCCCTGCTGGCGATGTACCAGCAGGTCGACCTGATCACGAGCGAGCTGCAGGACGGGATGATGAAGACCCGGATGCAGACCGTGGGCAGCGTGTGGAACAAGCTGCCGCGGCTGGTCCGCGACGTGAGCACCGTGTGCGGCAAGTCGGTCGTGCTCGAGCTCGAGGGCCAGGAGACCGAGGTCGACCGCACGCTGCTCGACGCGATCCGCGACCCGCTCACCCACATCGTGCGCAACTCGATCGACCACGGCATCGAGCCGCCGGCGGTGCGGGTCGCGAACGGCAAGCCCGCCCAGGGCACGGTCCGGCTGCGGGCGTGGCACGAGGGCGGCCAGGTGAACATCGAGATCGCCGACGACGGGGCCGGGATCCCGCTCGACCGGGTGAAGCGCAAGGCGATCGAGCGCGGTCTCATCACCGTCGACACCGCGGCGCGGATGTCGACCCGCGAGCTGACCGAGCTGGTGTTCATGCCGGGGTTCTCCACCGCCGAGCAGGTCACCGCGGTCTCGGGTCGCGGCGTCGGGATGGACGTGGTCCGCACCGACATCGTCGCGGTGGGGGGCACCGTCGACATCACGACCGAGGCCGGGGCCGGCACGTCGCTGCGGATCCGGGTGCCGCTGACGCTCGCGATCCTGCCGGCCCTGCTGGTGTGGGTCGCGGGGCAGCAGTTCGCGATCCCGCAGATCAACGTGGTCCAGCTGCTCCGGTTCGACGAGAGCTCGTCCCAATCGGTCGAGTCGGTCCACGGGGCGCGGGTGTTCCGCCACCGCGACGACCTGCTGCCGCTGCTGTTGCTGGCGGAGGAGCTGCGGCTGGCGGGGCACCGAGGGGCCGAGGGTCAGACCGAGATCCTGGTGCTCCAAGCCGGGGATCGGCGGTTCGGCCTCGCGGTGGACCGGGTGGGCGACACCGCCGAGATCGTGGTCAAGCCGCTCGCGAAGGCGCTCAAGGTCATCGGCGCGTACTCCGGCGCGACCATCGCCGGAGACGGCACCGTGGCGCTGATCCTCGACGTGGCGGGCATCGGGCGGCGGGCCCAGCTCGCGGTCGAGAGCGAGCAGGCGATGGGGAGGGCGGCGGGGCTCGTCGCCACCGCGTCCGAGCCGCTCGAGCGGTTCCTGATCGTCGGCACCCCCCCGGACGGGCGAGCGGCGATCAAGCTCGAGGGGGTGGACCGGGTCGAGGAGATCCAACCGCACTGGATCGAGTCCACCGGCGGCGGGGAGATCTTCCGCCACGGGGAGGAGCTGATCCCGGTGGTTCGACTGTCGAGGATCCTCTCCGAACGCCGAAAGGGTCCGAGAGCCCAGGTCAAGCCGCGCGAGCTCACCACCGTGGTGATCCACCAGGCGGCCGAGGGCGCGTTCGGGATCGTGGTCGAGGGGGTGTTCGACATCGTCGAGCTCCGGGTCGGGCACCGCACCCGCGCCGCGCGCCCGGGGGTGCGGTTCTCCACCGTGATCGGCGACCGGGTGACCGAGGTGCTCGACATGCCGTGGGTCGTGTCCCACGCCCGCACGACGGAGCTGACCCATGGATGACGGGGACTTCCTGACGTTCACCGTCGACGGGCTGCTGCTGGCGCTGCCGGTGGACCGGGTGGAGGAGGTGCTGCGCCAGCACTCGCTCACCCCGGTCCCGCTGTCGGCGAGCTGCGTGGCCGGCCTGATGAACCTGCGGGGGCAGATCGTGCTCGCGGTCGACCTCCGCGACCGCCTGGGCCTCGATCCCCTGCCCGACCCGAGCCGGATGCACGTGGTGATCCGCGGGGACAGCGGCCTGCACTCCTTGCTGGTCGACTCGATCGGCGACGTGATCTCGATGGCCGGCTACCCGCGCGACCGTGTGCCCGAGCGGGTCTCCTCCACCCTGCGCTCGCTCGCCACCGCCGTGTACCGGTTGCCCGACCGGCTCCTGTTGGCGCTCGACGCCGACCGGCTCGTCGACCCAGCGGTGCTCCAGGGCGCCTGACACCGTCGGGATCCCGGCGCGCGCCGCCAACGACCGATCCATTTCCGTACCCGGAGACCTCCGTGACCCGAATCCCCGAGTTCGCCGACCGCCGCACAAGGATCACCGATCGCTCGGCCTGGGACGAAGGACCAACCCGCTCGAGCCTGCTCGCGTCGGTGTCGGTGCGCACCCGGCTGCTCGCGGTGGCGGTGGTGTTCGGGCTCGGGTTCGTCGCGTTCGGGGTGGCGCAGGTCGTGTCGCGCCAGATCATGGTCGGCGGGCTCGGCGAGATGCTGGTGGCGAACCAGGTGGCGACCTCCCACGGCAACGCCGACATGATGCACGACGCGCTGCGCGGCGACGTGCTCGGGGCGATGCTCGCCGAGACCCCCCAAGAGCTCGAAGTGGCGCGGGCCGACCTGCGCGACCACCTCGAGCAGTTCGAGCAGCTGGTGGGCCAGATGATCGAGCTCGAGACCGACCCCGACACCAAAGTGGCGCTGACCGAGCTCCGGGCGCCGCTCGCGGCGTACGGGGACGCAGCCGAACAGCTGGCCGGGCTCGCCGGGACCGACCGGGCCGCCGCGCGGGCGCAGATGCCGACATTCTACCAGTCGTTCAAGGACCTCGAGGTCAAGATGGAGGTGGCGGGGGAGCGGGTCTCCGCGCGGGCCGCCGCGAGCCAGGAGCAGACGGTGTCGCGGGTCGACCGGATCGGGCTGATCCTGGCGACGCTCGGGATGGTCGCCGCGATCGGCTCCGCGATGGTGGCGGTCGCGATCACCCGCAGCGTGGTGCAGCCGCTCGAGACGGTGGTGAGCACGCTCGAGTCGCTGTCGCGCCGCGACTGCAGCCAGCGCGCCACCGTGACCGGGTCGGACGAGCTCGCCGACGTGGCGCGCGCGCTCAACGCGTCGATGAGCTCGACGTCGGAGGCGGTGGGCTCGATCCGAACCGCCGCGACCGAGCTGGCCGCGAGCGCCGCCCAGCTCACCCAGGTCGGCCGCCGCGTGGGAGATCAGGTCCAGAACAGCACGAACCAGATCCAGTCGGCGGCCTCGGCGGCGGACCTGGTGTCGGCGAACGTGCGCACCCTCGCCACCGGGGTGGAGGAGATGGGGGTCGCGATCCGCGAGGTCGCCCGCAGCGCCGCACAGGCCGCGCGGGTCGGCAACGGCGCGGTCGACATCGCCAGCCGCACCAACGACACCATGGCCCGCCTCGGGGACAGCAGCAGCGAGATCGGCAAGGTGGTCAAGGTGATCACCGCGATCGCCCAGCAGACGAACCTGCTGGCGCTCAACGCCACGATCGAGGCCGCGCGCGCCGGGGAGTCGGGCAAGGGCTTCGCGATCGTCGCGAACGAGGTCAAGGAGCTGGCGAAGCAGACCGCGCGGGCGACCGAGGACATCCACCGCCGGGTCGAGGCGATCCAGACCGACACCCGGGTGGCCGGCGAGTCGATCACCGAGATCACCTCGGTCATCCAGCAGATGAACGAGCTCCAGGTCACGATCGCCGGGGCGGTCGAGGAGCAGACCGCCACCGCGTCCGAGATCGCCCGCAACGTCGCCGACGCCGCTCAAGGGAGCACCGAGATCGCGATGTCGATCTCCGGGGTGGTCGACGTGTCGCGAGAGACCGCCTCGGGCGCGAACGAGTTCCAGGCGGCGGCCGCCGGCCTCGAGCGCCTGGCGCACGAGCTGCAGTCCGTCACCGACACCTTCCGAACCTAAGGGGGCACGAGCGATGCGCGCGTTGTTGGTGGACGACTCGAGGGCGATGCGCACGATCCTGCGCAAGATCCTGCTCGCGAACGGGTTCGAGGTGCACGAGGCCGGCCACGGGGTCGAGGCGCTGCAGGCCCTCGACAAGATCCCCCTGCCCGAGCTCGCGTTGATCGACTGGAACATGCCGGTGATGACCGGCATCGAGCTGGTGCGGTTCCTTCGGGCAGACCCGCGGTACGCGCGGATCCGGATCCTGATGGTGACCACCGAGTCCGAGACCTCCCAGATGGCCGAGGCGCTGAAGGCTGGCGTCGACGAGTACGCGATGAAGCCGTTCACCGCCGAGGTCATCGCAGAGAAGATCGCGATGCTCGGCCTGCGGAGCTGACGTGGCACTGGAGCCCACCCGGGTGTTCGTGGTCGAGAGCTCTCCCGCGCTGCGTCAGCTGGTGCGCACGCTGCTCGGCCGCGACCCGTCGATCCGAGTGGTGGGCCAGTCCGCCGGGGTCGCCGAGGCGCTCACCCAGCTCGAGACGCTGGAGCCGGACGTGCTCACCCTCGGCACCACGCCGGTCCCGGCCGGCACCGCCGACCCGATGGCCGACCTGCGCCGGCGCCGCCCGGGCATGGCGGTGCTGGTGGTGGGCCAGAGCACCACCCGGGACCACCTGACCCGGATGGACGCCCTGGGGCGCGGCGCGGCGGACTTCGTGGCGCTGCCGGTGGTGACCACCGACCTCGACCGGAACGGCGACGGCCTGGTGTCGCGGGTGCTGTCCCTCGGGCGCCGACGGACCGCGACGCCCGCGACCGCCACGCCACCCCGGGCGCTGGTCGGCGCGCCCAAGGTGTTGGTGATCGGGGCGTCCACCGGGGGCCCCGACGCGGTGGCGGCGGTGATGGCGCGCCTGCCCCACCCGCTGCCGTTCCCGACCCTGGTCGTGGTGCACATGCCGCCGATGTTCACCGGCCTGTTCGCCGAGCGCCTCGCCAAGTCGAGCCGTCGGCCGGTGGTCGAGGCGCGGAACGGGCTCGTGCTCGGCCCCGGGATCACCGTGGTCGCGCCGGGTGACCACCACCTCGCAGTGGCGCGGACCGAGGCCGAGGTGCGCGCGCGGCTCGACCGGGGGCCGCCGGTGCACTCGGTGCGCCCGGCGGTGGACGTGACCTTGTCGAGCGTGGTCGACGCGTACGGCGGGTCGGTGTTGGCGGTGATCCTCACCGGGATCGGCCGCGACGGCTGCGAGGGGGCGGGCCTCGTGCACCGCGCCGGCGGCCGCGTGCTGGTGCAGAGCGAGGCCACCAGCGTGGTGTGGGGGATGCCCGGGTCGGTCGTCGACGCCGGGTACGCGAGCCAGGTGTTGTCACCGGTCGAGATCGGCGACGCGGTCGCTGCCCGGGTGCAGCTCGGGGTAGGCCCGTGACCACTACGTTCGCCGCGACCGACCTCGCCTTCTTGCGCGACCTGCTCGAGACGCGCGCCGGCATCGTGCTCGAGCCGGGCAAGGAGTACCTCGTCGAGACGCGGATCGCGCCGCTGCTGACCGCGAACAAGTTGTCCGGGTTGCCGGAGCTGGTGCGGAAGATCCGAATCGACGCCCAGCTGCAGAAGAAGGTGATCGAGGCGTTCACCACGAACGAGACGAGCTTCTTCCGCGACCTCGCGCCGTTCCAGTCGCTGCGGGCGACGATCTTCCCCGCGCTGCAGGCGAAGCCCGACCGGGTGCGGATCTGGTCGGCCGCGAGCTCCACCGGCCAGGAGGCGTACAGCGTGGCGATGATGCTGCGGGACGAGTTCCCGTCGCTGGCCGCCCGCGCCGAGATCGTCGGGACGGACCTGAACGAGGTGGTGGTCGCGAAGGCGCGCAGCGGCCGGTACACCCAGGCCGAGGTGAGCCGGGGGCTGCCGGCGGCCTCGCTGGTGAAGCACTTCACCCGCAAGGGGCTCGAGTGGGAGGTGTCCGAGCCGATCCGGGCGATGACCCAGTTCCGGCAGCAGAACCTGCTGGAGCACTGGCCCGCGGCGCCCCCGTTCGACCTGATCCTGCTGCGGAACGTGTTGATCTACTTCTCGCTCGACACGCGCGCGCGGCTGCTCCGCCGGATGCGCGACGCGATGCGCAAGGACGGGTGGCTGATGCTCGGCTCGAGCGAGACCAGCGCCCCGCCAGAGTCGTTCACCCCGTCCGCCGGAACGGTCGGACTGTTCCGTCCCAAGTAGGAGGCCCGATGTTGAACGACGAGCTGGTCACCGCCCTGGTGGGCGCGATCACCGAGACCGTGTTGGGCAGCAGCCCCGACCCCGAGCCGCCCGACGCCCAGTGGGAGGAGCTCGGCTACCGGGGCCTGGTCACGATCTCGGGCAGCTGGTCCGGCCAGGTCGCGTTCTGGTGCAGCCCCGCGCTCGCCCGGCGCGTCGCCGCCACGATGTTCGGGTGCGCCGAGGCGGAGGTGCCGGAGGCGGACCTGTGTGACGCGGTGGGTGAGCTCGCGAACATCACCGGCGGCAACCTCAAGGCGCTGCTCGAGCCGCCGAGCGTGTTGTCCGTGCCGGCGGTGGCGCTGGAGCCGGCCCCGGCCGCGCTGCGGTTCGGGCTCGGCGGGCAGCCGTTCGCGGTCGAGGTGTCGCGAGCGGCCTGACGGTCAGGGCTCCTCCACCGGATCCTCGGGGGCCTCCCCCTCCGCTGCGGGGACGGCCGGGTCGAGCACTCCGCGCGCGATCAGGTCCTGTCGGAGCTGGCGGGTGAACCGGAGGCGCCCCTCCGGGTTCAGGTGGTGCGGGTCGGAGAACAGGTCGTTCTGCCCGAAGAACAGCCCGTGGTAGTCGAGCCGGATCACCTCGGGATCGGAGGCGAGCAGCGGATCGACCACCTGCTGCTGCACCTGCTCCGGCGCCCCCGAGCGCTGCGCGAACGTCCAGTAGTCCCAGGTCACCGGGAACGCGACCAACACCAGGCGTACGTCGTGTTGGTGCGCCCACCCGACCAGCTGGTCGAACGCCCACTTCAACCCGGGGTCGACCACCTCCTGTCCGCGGAAGTGGGTGATCGCCTGGTCCCGGGCGGCCTGGCGCTGCTCCGAGCGGGACAGCTCGGTGAACGACCCAGTGGGGAGCTCCTCGCCGAACCCGAACCGACCCGAGCGCAGCTGGGCCAGCGTGCGCAGCTCCCCCGCGTAGGGGAACAGCGAGGCCTTGAGCTGGCGGGTGGCGTAGGGCCACGGGTCGCCCCGCACCCGCCCGATCTCGAGGAAGTCGACGTACCGCCCCCACACGTACTCGGGGGCGAAGTTCCACGCGTGCCAGCTCGAGAACGAGTTCACCTCGAGCGGCAGCAACAAGGTGTCGATGGTCCGGTCGGTCCGCTCGAGCGCGGCGCGCATCCGGTACCAGGTCTTCAGGTAGTGCTCGCCGCCGATCGCGTAGTTCACCACCCCTTCGCCGAGGCGGTTCGGGTCGATCGCGGTTCGGGGGTGGCTGTCGCCGCACACCAGCACCGACACGTGGTCGGGGGCGCGGAACAGGAACGCGCGGTCCGACCGGATCGCCTTGTGCTCGACCATCAGGCGCGTGTACACCCGGACCAGCACGAGGTGCATCACCAAGCCGACCAGCAGGAACCCGGCCAACCGCCGCCAGCGCACCCCGACCTCCGCGGCGGCGAGCATACCCCGCCGCGCGGGATACGGCCCCGGCGGGAGGGGTCGGTGAGTGATCGCGCCACGCGGGATCCACACGAGCTGTTCGACGCCTGGTTGGCCGAGGCGACCGGCAAGGAGCCGTCGGACCCGAACGCCGCCGCGCTGGCCACCGTCGACGCGTCGGGCGCGCCGCACGTGCGGATGGTGTTGATCAAGGACCACGACCGGCGCGGGTTCACGTTCTACACGAACTTCGGGTCCACCAAGGGCCGCGACCTGGCGCGGAACCCCCGCGCCGCGTTGGCGGTGCACTGGAAGAGCCTGCGGCGGCAGGTGCGGATCGAGGGGGCGGTGACCGAGGTGGAGCCGGCCGAGGCCGACGCGTACTTCGCGAGCCGGGCGCGCGGCAGCCAGCTCGGGGCGTGGGCGAGCCGCCAGTCCGAAGGGATGGACGGCGAGTGGCAGCTCGAGGCGGAGGTGGCGAAGGTCACCGCGCGGTTCGGCCTCGGCGCGGTCCCCCGGCCGCCGTTCTGGAGCGGATACCGGGTGGTGCCCGAGCGGATCGAGTTCTGGGAGGACATGTCGTTCCGGCTGCACCGCCGGTGGGAGTACCGCCGCACCTCCGACGGCTGGGTGTCCCGGTTCTTGTTCCCCTGAGGCCGTGGCGCCCCAACCGCCCTACAACTTCCCCGCGAGCAGCGTGATCATCAGGTTCCGCACCGGGCCCCGGGTGGCGCGGTCGACCGCCTCGCGGGTGAACGGCCGGCCGTCCACCGCCGCGTCGTACGCGTCGAACACCTGGCGACCGAGCGACCACCACCGGGGCTCGGGCGGGGCGAACGCGTCGAGCACCTCGCGCGCGCCCGCCGCGTCACCTGCCGCCCGGCGCGCCACCGCCACGCTGTACCCGCGCACCCGGCGGCTGGACGGCCACGCGCGCTCCGGCACCGGGGACAGCGCCGCCAGGGCGCCCGCGCCATCTCCCTGGAGCAGCCGGGCCCACGCGAGCAACGTGAGCACCGAGTCGGCGTGCATCCCGGGCTCGTGTGGCGCGCCGTGGTACGGGAGCAGCCGCACCGCCGCCCGCTCGTGGTCCCCGCGCACCAGGTCCAGCCACCCGCGCACCACCGCGATCATCTGCGGGCGACGGCCGAGCGCGTCGAGCAACACCAGCTGATGCTCGACCTCGGCGGTCTCCCCCGCCGCCAGCAGCAGCTCGGTGAACCGGAGCCGCTCCGCGACCTCCTGCTCGGGCGACTCGACCTCCGCCAGCGCCGCCTCGGCCCACACCAGCGCCTCGGACGGCCGCCCGTCCCTGGCGGTGATCGTGGCCAGGTTCGACCGCACCACCCCGGCAAGGCGGCCGGCGCCGGCCCCCTCGAGCAGGCGCAGGGCGGCGACCAGGTCGGCGGTGGCGGGGTCGACCTCCCCCCGGCGGGACGCCACCAGGGCGCGCAGCTGGAGGTGGGTCGCGCGGGACACCGGCGACCCGTGCCGCTCGGCGGCGCGGGCCGCCCGGTCCACCACCTCTTCGAGCTCGGCGACCGGGCGCTCGTCGTACAGGCGACGCCGCATCACCCACCGCACGAGCCACCCTTCGATCCCCGGGTCGGCGGGGTGCAGCGACATCAGCGGCTCGGAGATCCGGCGGCACGCGTCGCGGTCGGCCTCCTCGGCCGCGCTCGCCCGCACGAGGGCGTGGGCCGCCCGTTGGTCGTCGTCGAGCGGCTCGGGCAGCTCCGGCACGGCGATCGAGCGCTTGTGCGCGACCACGTGCAGCGCCGGCAGCCACCGCGGGTCCGCCGTGTGGACCACCAGCCGGACGATCCGCTCGGTGCGGGCGACCAGGGCATCGTTCGCCTCGCGCAGGCCCCCGGCCGCCGCCGACACCAGCGGCCACAGACGCTCCTGCATCACCCGCACCCAGCGGTCCGGATCGTCGGGGGTCCACTCGGTCGACGCGAGCGCCTCCCTCATCGGCGCCAACACCCGGAACCCGGGCCCCTCGGGCTCGCGCTCGATCGCCGACACCCGCCACAGCTCGGCCAGCGCCGCCTCCCCGACCAGCGCGATCCCTTCGTCGGCGTCGAACGCGTCGGGCAGCTGGGCCAGCACCGCGAGCGCGCGCCCGAGCGCGGGTGGCAGGCCGCGCGCCAGCTCCACCAGCCCGCCGATCCCCGCCCGCACCACCCCCGGATCGATCGCGTCGAGCCCGCGGAGCACGGCGTGTCCCGCGAGCTGCACCAGGGTGCCGGGGTGCCCGTCGGTGAGGCGCACCAGCGCGTCGACGTGTGACCGCTCGGCGTCCGCCAGCCGGGCGGTCCCGCGCACCGCGAGCACCCGATCGACCAACAGCGCCACCGCGGGGTCGTGGGCGAGCGGCCCCAACCGGATCGCGCGGGTCTTCGGGTCGGGCGGCATCCGGGTGGCGATCCGCGCGATCGGGGCGGTGTCGGGCGGGACCACCGAGCTCTCCTCGATCACCGCCTGGGACGGGAACCGCTGCTCGGCCAGCGCGCGCCGACCGATGCCCGGCGGCCCCACCAGCCACACCTCGGTCGCCCCCTCCGCGAGCCACGCGTCGATCCGGGCGAGCTCGTCCGCCCGACCGATCAGCTGCGCCTTCACCGGGGCCTCGAGCACCAGGAAGTACCCGGCGCTCGGGGTGGACCGCAGGTGGACCGGCCGGCTCGGCTCCTCCTCCAGCTTGCGCCGCAGCCGCCAGATCGCCTGGTCGATCGCGCGGGTCGCGACGGCCCGGCGGTACCCGAGGCCATCGACCAGCAGCTGCTCTCGCTCGACGATCTGGCCCGGCCGCGCCGACAACACCACGAGCAGGCCGACCTCGTTCTGAGTCAGCGGCCAGGTCTCGGTAGGGCCGCGGACCTCGGAGCGATCGAGGTCCACCTCCCTCCGTCCCACTCGGAAGCGACGGAGCACGGCGCAGGGTATCATCGAGCCGATGCGGCGGGTTGTCGCATGCGGCTTCCAGCGCGGCCTGCGCGCGGTACATGGGTCGTGGAGGCGGCATGCGCCAGCTGTGGTGGGCGGTGGTCGCGGGGTGCGCTCCGGTCGGGCCGTCGCTCGAGACGCAGACCGACGGCGGCACCTGGACGGTGACGGTGGCCGAGGCTCCGGTGGAGGCCGGCACCACGAAGCTCGAGCTGGCGATCGCGCCCACGACCGGCGTGCTGCGCGAGCTCCTCGCGTCGATGCCGGACATGGGCCACACCAGCGAGGCCGACATCGAGGGTCGGGGAGAGGGCGTGTTCGTCGCCACCGTCGCGTTCACGATGGCGGGCTGGTGGGTGGTCGACGGGGAGGTCGCCGCCGACGGCACGACCGAGGGGTTCCGGTTGGAGTTCGAGGTCCCATGATCGCGTGGCTCGCCACCGCGGCGTTCGGGGCGGCGTGCTGCGGAGGCCCGCCGGTGAACCCCGGCCTGCTCGGGCCCGGCGAGCACGGAGCGGTGACCG
>JBEBJC010000889.1:0-3806 GCA_040080105.1 Myxococcota bacterium | reverse complement strand
GTGGGGGCGCTCGCGCTCGGGCTCGGGCTGCGCGGCGGGGTGGACCTCACCGCGCAGTGGTTCGTGACCACCGGGGTCGCGCCCCCGCGGCGGGCGCTGTCCGGGCGGGTCGGCCCGGTGGCGTCGCTCGACCTGTCGCTCGGGTCGCCGCGACGGGTGCTCTGCTTCGAGCCCGGGGCGGACATCCAGCTGTCCCGCAGGTACGATCCGGCGACCGGGGACAGCCCGTGGGCCACCGGGGTCGTGCCGACGTTGTCGGTGGAGGTGGTGGCCTATGCGCGCTGAGTGGTTGGTGGTGGGCCTGACGGGGTGCGGGAGCCTCGCCGACGCCGGGTACCGCGGCGAGGTGTTGCTCGAGCTCGCCGGGCAGGTCGTGTCCGACGGCAGCGTGTCGATCGAGCACGAGGTCGGCGTGACCCTGATGTGGTCGATCGGCGGGGCGGTCGAGCAGCAGGCGGTGGTCGCGCGGACCACCTTCCCGTCGCGGTACACGCTCGAGGTGTACCGCCCGCCCGCGACCGGCGGGTTCCAGTCGCCGTGGGGCGAGGAGTGGCTCGACGTGGCGATCGGCCAGCCGGTGCTGTTCGAGGACCTCGACGACGACGGCCGGTGGGACCAGCAGGCCGAGCCGGTGGTGGGCGGGTCGCTCGACCGCGCGATCGTGTGGGTCGACGCGCTGCGGACGCCCGAGCTCGCCCCGGGGTGGGTGCCCGATCGCACCGGGTACCACGTGGTGCAGGTGAGCCGCGAGCCGTGTGTGGGCGCGGAGCTGCCGGGGCTGCCGCTCGAGCCGGCGGGCGAGACCACCGACCTCGAGGTCGGCTACTACTGGGAGGCGGTGCTCGACCTCGACTGTGACGGGGTGCCCGAGTGGAACTCCGGCGGGGACCCCGACCCGTTCGGGGAGTGTGGCGACCCGGGCGCGTACCTCGAGCGGTGTGACGAGTACCGCCGGCTGGTCGACGAGCCCGTGGTCGCGATCGACTACGTCGAGGAGCTGCTGCGGGACCCGTGTCTGCCGGGGGCTTGCCCGGAGGTGTTGCCGGCGCTGCTCGACGCCGCCACCACCGACGGGGCGTGCAACCCGCTGGAGGCGGAGTTCTACTGTGGGTGGATCACCAACTTCGGGGCGGACCCGGTGGTGGGGTCGGCGCTGCTGCAGGCGCTCGACGGCGACCCCGACCTGAGCAGCTGCGTGTCGGCGTTCTGCCCCGGCGAGGTGGTCTGGCTGTACGGGGAGCCCTGGTAGCTCAGGCGCCGGTGTCGGCGCTGTCACCGGTGTCGGCGGCACACGCCTCGTACTCCTCGCGGCAGATCATGGGGTCGGTGCCGGCGGCCAGGCACTCGTCCAGCGCGAGCTGACAAGGGTCGACCTCGTAGCTCTCGCACTCCTTCAGCAGCTGCTCGCAGACCTCGACCGGGTTGCCGAACGCCAGGCAGGCGTCGTACTCCGATTGGCACCCGCCAGTGTCGCCGGTGGGCGCGCCGCCGGTGTCGGGCACTGTCGGCAACAGGTCCACGCACTCGTCGTAGATCTCCTGGCAGTCCGGTGGCGGGTTGCCGGCGTCGAGGCACTGGCGCAGCCGCCTCTCGCAGTCCTCGATCGAGTCGGGGAGAGGCTGCTCGCCGGTGTCGGGGGGTGAGGTGCCGGTGTCCGGGGGCGGGCCGCCGGTGTCGACCGTTCCGGTGTCGGTCGGATCGGTCTGTCCGGTCTCACCCGTCGGGTCGGTCGGGTCGGTCGGGTCGGTCGGGTCGGTCGGCTCCGTCTGGCCACCCGAGTCCTCCGGGTCCTTGGTCGTCGAGCCGTCGCCGCACGCGCCCCAGGTCAGCAGCACCATCCACCAGCGTCCCATCCGAACCTCCCGGCCCGCGTCGGGTGACGCGGGTCACCGGAGTTGCTGCGTGGGCCGGGCGGCTCGGAACCGAGCGACGAAAGAAATACTCCGCGGACGGCCTCAGCGCGCGAGCACCGCGTCTCCGGCGCGCTCGAAGTCGTCGGGGGTGACGTACACCTGCCCCGCGACCCGGGCCCACATCCGCTCGCCGTCGGCGCCCACGTGCAGCTCGACGTTGTGTGTGTCCTGCAGCCAGAACCTGAGCGCCAGCGCCGCCTCGCGGGTGGTGCCGAGCCGGGCCGGCAGCGGCACCGCCACCATCGAGGCCACCATCGACTCCGGGGTGACGAGCTCGGTGCCCCACCGCTCGGCGAGCCGGCGGGCGCCCGCCCACACCAGCGCGTGGTTGTGGTCCCGCACCGCGGCCACCCCGACCCGCTCGAGCAGGTCGAGCGCCGCCGGCGCCGCGAGGTGCGCCGAGGGGTCGCGGGTCCCGGGCAGGTCGAACGACGCCGGGAACGACGCGCCCCACGAGGTGACCACCGGCTGCAGCCACGCCTGGTGCTCGCGCTTCGCCCACAAGATCCCGCTCGACCGCGGCGTCCACATCCACTTGTGCAGGTTCGCGGTGTACAGGTCGGCGCCGAGTGCGTCGATGTCCAGGTCGATCGAGCCCGGCGCGTGGGCCCCGTCGACCAGCAGCACCACGCCGCGGGCGCGGCAGATCGCGGCGATCTCGGCGATCGGGAGCAACAACCCGGTGTCCGACGCGATGTGGTCGACGATCGCCAGCCGGGTGCCCGGCGGGAGCCCGGCGTCGAACGCGGCGACCACCTCGGCGGGGCTGCGGACCGGGAACGGCATCCCGATCACCGCGACCGTGGCGCCGACCCGCTCCGCGACTGCCTGGGCCGCCAGCTGCACGCTGCCGTAGCCGTACCGGGTGAGCGCGATCGTGTCGCCCCGCTGGAGGGGGAACGAGCGCAGCACCGCGTTGACCCCGGTGCTCGCGTTGTCCACGAACACCAGGTCGCGCCCGTCGACCCCGAGGAACGCGGCGACCCGCTCGGCCGCGACCCGCAGGTGGGGCGGCCCCCCGTCGGCGCGCCCGGCGCCGACCTCGGTGAGCTCCCGCAGCAGGTACCGGGACGGGTGGCGCTCGATCGCCCGCACGATCTGCTGCTGGGCCTCGAGCACCTCGATCGGGGTGACCCCCACCGTGCCGTGGTTCAGGTACACGACCGCGGGGTCGAGGTAGAACTTGTCGCGCCACGCGCGTCCGAACGGGTTCATTCGGCGGACTAACCGACCGGTCGGTGCAAGGGTCGTCGCGAGCCCGGCGTACGGTCGTCCTTGCCCATCCGGGCGGGCGCGGGCGAGCCCCGCGCGCACCCCACGGAGCGTGACATGATCCGGAACTTCGGAGCCGTCGTCGTCGGCCTGTTCGTCGGAATGCTGGTGAACATGAGCTTGATCCTTTTGAATACCCAGGTGCTGTTCCCGGTACCGCCGGAGTTGAACCCGAGTGACCCCGCGCAGCTCGCGGTGTACGTGGCGTCGCTGCCGGTGGCGGCGCTGGTGGTGGTGGTGGCCGCTCACCTCGGCCAGGCGTTCGTCGGCGGGTGGGTCGCCGCGCGGCTCGCGGGGAGCGCGCCGCGGGTCCCCGCGCTGATCGTCGGGGCGCTCACCCTGGTCGGCGGGGTGCTGAACCTGCGGACGCTGCACGGCCCGGCGTGGATGTGGCTCGAGGTGCCGCTGTACCTGGTCGTGGCGTGGGCGGCGGGTGAGCTCGAGGTGCGCCGGCGGGGCTGACGCTCACCGTCGCCCGAACATCGCCACCCCGGCCAGCCCGAGCGCGAGCGCCGAGACGACGCAGCCCCCGACCGCGCCTGCGGCCGCGAGCACGATCGACCCGTCCGGCCCGCGGTCGGTCGCGCCGCGCGTCGAGAGCTCGAGCGGCGACGCCCCGCC
>JBEBJC010000058.1:0-16829 GCA_040080105.1 Myxococcota bacterium | reverse complement strand
GGCGGGGATCGTGTTGTACGTGGTGTCCGACGCGGTGTTGCTGGTGTTGACCGGCGGCTCGCAGCTCAAGCGCCTGCGCGACCAGGTGTCGGAGCGGCTCAAGGGGCAGCTGGTGGGCCAGGTCGACGCGGCCCGGGCCGACGTTGCCGCCCGGGTCGCGGTCGGGCTGGTTCCGCTGCGGGACGGCCTCGTGGGGGCAGCCGAGGCGGAGGCGCGCGAGCTCCAGCGGATGCTCGATCAGACGATCGAGGCGCGCCAGCGGGCGGTGGCGACCGCGGCCGCGCGTGGGATCGCGTGGGCAGAGGCGTTGGAGCGGTTCGACGGGGCGGTCACCGAGCTCGACGGGTTGGTCGGACGGTAATCCGCGCCCGCCGCTCACTCGGCGTCGGCGGCGGGGTCGGAGGCGTCGTCCAGCAGCTGCTCGAGCTCCACCAGCCACTCCTCGGTGGCCCGCCCCTGGAACCGCCGCACGAACTCCGCCCGCTGCGCCTCCTTGATCCGCCGGATCGCGAGCAGGTCACTCGGGCGCTCGACCACGTGTGGGGTCAGGAACACCATCAGGTTCGTGCGGACCTGGGAGGTGGTCCGGCCGCGGAACAGGGCGCCGATCAGCGGGATGTCACCGAGGATCGGCACCTTCGACTCGGCCGACTGCTCCTTGGTGCTCGCGACGCCGGCCAACACCACCGTCTGGCCGTCGGCGACCATCACCCGCGACTCCAGCGTGCGGCTGTTGGTCACCGGCCCGCCCGCGAGCGCGCTCTCGGCGGTCGAGCCCTCGACCTCGTCCACGTCGAGCTCGAGCTCGAGCGTCACCAGGTCCGCGTCGTTGACGTGAGGCGTCACCACCAGGGTCATCGCCACGTCGACCCGCTCGAACGTCTGGATCGGAACTCCGAGCGTCGACAGCTGGGTCGCCGTCTGGAACGGGATCTTCCGGCCCACCGACAGCGTCGCCTCCTCGTGGTCGAGCACCAGCAGCGCAGGGTTGCCCATCACGTGTACGTCCGAGTGCGCCTGGAGCGCGCGCAGCGCAATGCCGAACGTCGGCACCTCGAGCACTCCTTCGGCGGTCGCGATCTCGACCACCGGCCCGAACACCCCGGCGGCGAGCCCCGACAGCAGGTCGGGGGACACGCGGAACGAGGTGAGCTGCTGGGTCGGGTCGAGCTGGGTCGACAACATCCCCGGGGAGTCCGCGCTCGGCAACGTGTGCGCCCCGAGCGCGATCTCGGCGCCGTCGGTGTCGGACAGCTCCACGAACACCGCGTCGACGAACACCTGCATCCGCTCCACGTCGAGCGCCGCGACCAGCTCGGCGATCGACGCGAACTCGTCGGGATCGGCGACCACCGCGAGCGCGTTGGTGCTCGGGTCGGCCGCCACCCGGGCCTCCCCCTCGAACGACGCCGACGGTTCCACCTTGCCGTCGGCCGGGCGGGGAGGCTTGGGCGCGCCGCGGGTGGGGGCGTCGAGCTGGGTCACCACCGCGGCGACCTCCTCGGCGATCGCGTACTTCAGGTGGATCACGTGCAGGCGTTGGCGCTGGGTCGCGTCCACGTCCGCGTCGAGGTCGGCCACCAGCGCGGCGACGGCGGCGTGCCCGTCCGGGTTCGCGAGCACGATCAGGCGGTTGGTGCGGGCGTCCGCCAACACCTTCGACACGTGGCGCCGGCGCTCGCCGGCCGCGTCGACCGGGGCCGAGCCCGCCGGGGCTCCCTTCCTCGGGCGCTCCCGGGTGGGCTTGTCGGCCGACGGCTCGGCCGGCGGGTACAGCGCCTCGATCGTCTGCTTGACCTCGTCGGCGGTGGCGTGGTGCAGCTGGAGGGTCGCGAGGGTGGTCTCGGGGGCCGCCACGTCCAGGATCTCGACCAGCTCGGACACCTTCCGCACGTTGCCGGCGGCGTCGGTGACGATCAGGGTGTTCGCGGGGGCGTACGCGGTGAGTTGCGCCTCGGGGGACAGCAGCGGGCGCACCACCGCGACGAGCTCCGCCGCGACGCCGTTGCGCACCGGCAGGATCCGGGTCACGAACCCCTCGGCGATCCCGGCCGGCGCTCCGGTCCCGACCGGCACCGGCCCCTGCGGCGCCTGGCTCGTCTTCACGATCGTGACGACCTCGCCGGCCTCCGACGTGGTGTAGCCGTACATCCGCAGCGCCGACCGGTACGCCTCCCACGCCTCCGCGGTGGTCATCGCCTCGTGCCCGACCAGCCGCAGCTTGCGGGACTTCAGGTCGGCCTCGTCGGCGAGCAGGATGTTCTTGCGCAGGGCGTCGGCGAAGTACAGCGTCAGGTCGTACAGCGACACCTCGCCGAACTCGAGCAGCACCTGGGTGGCGCGGGTCAGGTCCGGCGGCACGGTCCGGTCCGGCACGATCCGTACGCTGCCGTCGGGCTGCGGCTCCTCGCGGACGCTCGGGTGAACGGGATCTTCGGCCAGGGCGATCGACACGAGCCACCACATCGGCACCTCTGGAGGGCCGAGGCTGCACGGGCCGTGCCAGGCAGTCGATCGGGTGGGGGTGCGGGTCGAACCGACGGATCCGGACAACGTGTCGCTGGCGGCAAGCCGCGCGAGCCGAGGCGCGACAGCTCGTCAATCGTTCCGGCCGCTCCTGGTCTCAGTGAGGGGTGGCCTGGGCCATCGCCGCGAGCAGCTGGGTCCGGTGGCCGTCACACACCGGTCCGGCCCCGAACGTGTCGGTCACCAGCGCCGACACCGGCAGCCCCGCCAGGGTGCACCCATCGGCTCGAGCATCTGCTGCAGGTCGAGCTCCCCGACGAGCACGCGCGCGCTGCGCAGCACCGCGTCGTGGGGCGCCGGCAGGGCGTGGTCGAGCGGGATCGGGATGTGGCAGGTCCCGAGCACGTGGGAGACGAGCTCTCCCCGCTGGACCTTCCACAACAGCAGCGTGCGCTCCTCCGACGCCGCGGGCCCAGCAGGCCGGCGCTTTGGGCGCGCAGCTGCGCGCGGTCGGGTTCCTCGCGATAGTCCTAGAACAAGCGCATGGCGAGGCGGGTCGGCCGGCGACGACTTGCCGCCACAGCCCAATCGGTCCTCCACCCTGCGGGCGGGGTGCCCGGCGAGTGTGTGGCGATATGGGCGGACGCCGTCGTGGCTGCAGTCGAGCAGCAGCGGATCGCCAGCGTCGATCTCGCGCGGGGGGGCGAGGTCGCGTCGGTGAGCGAGCAGGTGACGACGTTGTCCGTCGAGACGGCGAGCGGCGCGACCGCGATGGGCGACGCGTCCGAGTCGGTCGTCGAGCGGCTCCGGGGCGGCCCCGCCCCGTGGTGAGCGACGGCGGGTTCACTGGTTGGCCGGGGGGCCTCCGAGGGCGTAGTGGTCGGTGAGCGTGCCGTCGGACGCCCAGCCGAGCGTGGACCAGTCGAGCTCCCCGAGCACGATCGCGTCGCCCTGCGCTTCGAGGGTCACCGCCTCGGTCGCGAGCGCGCGGCCGTCGCCGCCGATCTGCACGGTGGCGTGCGCAGGTCCCGCCGTCCCCCGGTCGTTCCAGTACACCACCACCACGGTGTACCGGCCCTCCGACGGCGCCGGCAGCGCGATGGCCTCCGGGCCGAACACCGGCCCGGCCGAGCTGCCGTCGTCGTCGGTCGACAGCGCCGGGTCGTCGGTCGCCACGCCGGGCGCGCCCCAGTCGGGGTCGGGGTTGCCGAAGAAGCAGTCGCTCGCGTCGTAGTACGACCCGTCGGGCGCGAGCAGGTGCAGGTCCAGGTCGACCGGCGCGTCCCACGTCATCGACAGCGCGAGGTCCCGGTACGGCACCACCTCGACCACCTGCGCCGCGGGGTTGGTGGACGCCACCCCGTCGGCGTCGGTGACGGTGAGCGCCACCACGTACGTGCCGAGGTCGGGCGCGCGGAACGTCGGGGTGGGGGAGGCCGGGTCGTCGAGTGAGGCGGGCGCGGCCACCGACCAGCTGTAGGTCAGCGTCGCGCCGGGGTCGTCCGGATCGTACGACGGGGTGGCGTCGAGCGTCGCGGGCGCGTCGCGCTCGACCTTCGACGCCGGGCCGGCGATCGCCACCGGCGCCACCGCCGCCGGCCCGGGGATCGACCCGGCGGTCGGATTGCCGCTCTGGAGGTCGAACTCGCTGCACCCGGCGGCGGACAGCGCGAGCGCGGCCCGGCGCGGGCGACGCCACACGAGCGCCAGCGCGAGCATCGCCGCGCCGGCGCCACTCGGGCTGGTCGCGCACCCGCGCACCTGGCGCGACGCCGGCGGTGGTGCCTCGGTCGCGGTGTCGACCGCCTCGGGCAGCGCCCGCGGCGCCACGTAGGCCAGCGCGCCGGTGAGCGTGTCCGACAGGCCGTCGGGGTTCACCACCTCGATCGACGCGAGCCCCTCGGGGTGCGCGGACGTGATCACGCGGATCAGCGTGGCCTCGAGCACAGTGGCGTCGACGGGCTCACCGTCGATCCGGGCTGCGGCGCCGTACGAGAACCCGGTCCCGCTCACCGTGACCACCGACCCCCCGGCCACCTCGACCTGGTTCGGCAGCGCCAACACCACCTCGGGGGGGACGCCGTCGCCGCCGAGCTCCTCGTAGTACGTGTACCCACCGACCCGGGTGGCTTCCCCGCCGGCGCACACCACGGTCACGTCGACGATCCCGGCTGCGTGGGTCTCCGGCTCGGCCTCGAGGTGCGACGCGTCGGTGAAGGTGGTCTGCGCCTCGACCCCGTCGAACCACGCGACGCACCTGTCGTCGAACCGGTCGCCGACGAGGGTGGTCGACCCCCCGCCGTCGATCGAGCCCCGCTTCGGCGACAGGAACCGCAACGCCGGCGCGCAGGTGGTGTCGTCCTCCGCGATGCACCCGTCGCACGCGTCGGGCACCCCGTCGGCGTCGGCGTCGAGCGCGTCGTCGCCCAGGGGGCAGGTGTCACACGCGTCGGGGACGGCGTCGGCGTCGGTATCGAGCGCGTCGTCTCCGAGCGGGCAGGTGTCACACCCGTCGGGGACGGCGTCGGCGTCGGTATCGAGCGCGTCGTCTCCGAGCGGACAGGTGTCACACGCGTCGGGGACGGTGTCGACGTCGGTGTCGAGCGCGTCGTCGCCCAGCGGGCACACGTCGCACGCGTCGGGAACACCGTCCACGTCGAGGTCGGCTCCGTCGTTTCCGCCCGGGCACACGTCGCACCCGTCGGGCGTGTGGTCGCCGTCCGCGTCCGCGGCGTCGTCGGCGCCAGGGCACTGGTCACACGCGTCGGGGACCCAGTCGCCGTCGTCGTCCGCCGCGTCGTCGCCGGTCGGGCAGCGGTCACACCCGTTCGGGATGCCGTCCGCGTCGTCGTCCGCTGCGTCGTTGCTCCCCTCGCACCGGTCACACCCGTCGGGGACCCCGTCGCCGTCGGTGTCGACCGCGTCGTCGCTGCCGGCGCACCGGTCGCAGCCGTCGGCGGTGCCGTCGGCGTCGGTGTCGACCGCGTCGTCCCACCCCCAGCACACGTCGCACGCGTCGGCCACCCCGTCGTCGTCGGTGTCCAGGTGGTCGTCGCCGAGCGGGCACACGTCGCAAGAGTCGCCGACCCCGTCGCCGTCCAGGTCGAACGCCGGGTCACACGGCAGCGTGACGCCCGGCGCCCACACCCACATCACGACCAGGAAGTCGTCCATCGTGGCGCCGTCGAGCGCGACCGCGATCGTGGTGTCGCCCTGCGCGACCAGCCCGCTGATGTCGAACCGCTCTTGCGCGGCCGTATCCCCGTCGCCGCCCAGCGTGTACAGGCCGCCGTTCGCGTAGTTCCCGTCGTCGTACCCCCCAGCGGTGGTGGTGAGCGTGACCCCGTTCGCCGCCACCGCGGTGACCTGGCCCGTCCCGTCGGAGAACGAGATCCCAAGGCCGAGGTCGGCGTGGAAGTCGGGGGTGGTCGTGTCGATCGGCGCCGTGTCGATCGACAGCGACGGGTTGGTGCCGGTCAGCACCGAGCCGAACGACACCGAAACCACCGCGAGCGGGAACGTGGGGTCCTCCCACACCACGAGCAGCCCGGAGCCGTCGTTCGTCAGCGTGTTGCACTCGGTGAACGGGATCGTGCTCGCGCCCACCGGCAGCGCGTTCAACAGCCCGGACAGCGACGCGGTCACGTCGGCGAACCGGGTGGTGACCGCGTACCCCGCGTTCGTGAGGCTCGTGTCGAGGGTCACCGCGGTGCCGCCGATCGTGAGGCAGCTCGCGCCGGGGTCGGCGTTCGCGGGGATGTTGGTGACGGTGGCGAACGCCCGGTGGACGGTCGCCGCCGCGGTGGGGCGGTCGATGGTCCACGACAGGTTGCTGGTCACGCTCGAGCCCGCGCCGTCGACCGACAACACGTAGGGGCCCGACTCGAGCATCACCTGGCTCATCTGCGCCCGCGCCACGCCCGGCGCGAGGAGCGCGAGGACGAGCCCCAACGCGCCGAGCCGCCCCCGACGCAGGCCCGCGGCCGCGAGGGCCGAGAGCGCCACCAGCCAGCCCACGACCGGGGTGGTCGAGCAGCCGGTCCGGCCGCCGCCGCGGATCACCGGGTCACACGCGTCGCCGCGGCCGTCGTGGTCGGTGTCGGTGGGGTCCGCCCACGCGATGGTCGGGCACGGATCACACGCGTCGCCGAGGGTGTCGAGGTCGCCGTCGGCCTGGTCCGGATCGGGCACGTAGGCGCAGTCGTCGCACGCGTCGCCGAGGTCGTCCGCGTCGGTGTCGAGCTGCTCGGGGTCGGGCACGGTCGGGCAGTCGTCGCACGCGTCGCCCGCGCCGTCCGCGTCGCCGTCGGCTTGGTCGGGGTCGATCGCGAACGGGCACCGGTCGCACGCGTCGCCCAGCAGGTCCCCGTCGCTGTCGGACTGGTCGTGGTTCTTCAGGCCGAGGCAGTTGTCGCACGGGTCGCCCACGGCGTCGCAGTCTTCGTCCTCCTGCGCCGCGTTCGGGATCTCCGGGCAGTTGTCGCACGCGAGCACGTTGACCACGTCGGGGTACTCGGCCCCGATCGGGAGCTGGATCGTCCCGTCGGAGAACCCGTCACCGTCGTAGTCGAACGGCAACGTGGGCACCGAGCACCCGTACGCCGGGTAGTCGTAGTACGCGTCGGTGGTGGCGAACGGCTGGCCGGTCCACGGGTCGAGGTTCGCGGCGCACTCCGGATCGGACAGGTCGACCGCGGGTTCGTCCGCGGCGTCGACCGCGTCGCAGTTCAGGTCGCGCGTCAGGGTCTCGGGGCAGGTGTCCGCGAGCCCTCGCACCGCCATCCACCACATCGCGCCTCCACTGACGACCGAATGCACCTCCGAGGTGAAACCGGCCGAGGGGTCGATGTGCCCTTCGGGTGGCCCGCGGTGCGCTTCAGCGCGATCCGCTGCGAACCCTCGGGTTTCGCGCGGTCACCGATCGAACGCGGTGAACATCTCGAGGTGCACGTCTAGGTCGGCGGTGTACCGCACGAGCTCGGCGCACGCCGCGGACGCCTGGTCCTCGGGCAGCGTCGCGTCGGCGCACCGTTCGGCGAGCGGGTTCGCCTTGCGGAACATCCGCCCGCTCGACGACAGCTCGACCACGTCGCCCGCGGCGTCGACCCGTGAGGCGCCGGCCTCGTCGGCCTGCGGGAACGACGACCACGCGGTGAACGTGCGCCCGGAGAACGGGTCGGTGAACTGCACCACCGCCTGGTAGGGGCCCAGGTCCGGCGCGTAGCCCGTGCCTTCGACGTTGATCCGCGCGTGGTTGAGGAACGACCGGTCGGACCCAGGGTCGAGCAGCGACAGGCCGAACGCGTCGGCGGCTGGCCTTGGGACCGCGCTTCTTGGTGGGCCCACCGAGCTCGCCACGGTCACGAGCGCGCCCCCAGTCGACCAGGTGCGAGCTGTACTGCGCTCGCGGCGCAGGATCGCCCGATGCCGCCCGGCTCCTTGCAGGCCTCGACCTCGGCCAGGATCGTGCGCTTGTACTCAGCGCTGAACACGCGGCGCCTGCTCTTCTCGGTGACCTCGGTGGGCACCAGGCTCGGCGATGAAGTCTTGGACATTGGAACGATGATCCGTCAGGCGCCCTGCTCGGTAGACTCGTGGCTACGGACTGTCTCATCCATCTTGACACGGAGGGCCATCGAACGCGCGATCGCACCGCTCGCCTGCCCAGGATTGGCTCCACCACCCAAGGACAAGCATGTTCACACCCCAAACACCGTCCAACCTCGGGTCGCACACATTCAGCGCGCGTTCGGTGCGGGCGCGCCTGGCACCCCGACGATGGCCTCGAGTACACGGTTATCGCCATACGGCTGGGGAAGGTAGAGCGCGTCCGCTCGCCAAGGACCGAGCCCCGAGCCCCAGGTCAATCCATGCCCATAGTCAGTGCCCTCGAACACGAGGTAGGGCGCGAGCTCACCCTCCGGTGTGATCCGGTACAGGGTCCTCGCGACGTAGTCGGTGACGTACACGTTGCCGCAGACGTCGACCGCGACAGCGTCGGGAAAGCAGATCCAAGCGCTCTCGTTCGGGGTGTCCCACGGGCTCCACACCCGCTCCGGATCAGGGAGCGGGGTGCCGTCCGCGTCGAAGTCATACGCGAAGACGATACCGTAGCAGTCCGGGCTGGTGGTGGCGCCATACAGCCGCCCGTCTGACGCAAATGCGATCGAGCGCAGCGAGAAACCTTGGTCGTCGAGCCCCGAGGGCTCTCGCTCCCCGCTCTCGGGATCGATCCGATAGCTCCCCTCGTACGCGGTGTAGATGTCGCCGTTTGGGGAGATCGCAAGCGAGTACGCGGGCAAATCTGTCGCGAGCGTCGTCACGGCCCCATCGAGGGAGATCCGCAACAGGGCGTTGGTCTCGAAAGAGGCAGCGACGAGGTCTCCGTCCAAGAGGAACTCGATGCCGTGGAGCACGCCGAGCGCGGGTGCTATCACCTCGAACGTCGTCCCGTCGGAGCGAATCAGGGAGCTTCCGTCGCTGCCGATGATGTTCCCCTCGGTGTCGAAGACGAGGTCGTGGTACCCCCGTGGGACGTCGAGCTGCCGCACCAGGGGAGCGTCTGGTGTCTCGGCACAGTCGAACGGCGGCGGCTCCTCGGGTGGGGTTTTCGATAGGGGGGTTGATGAGGGTGACGGGAGCGCAACTGATGAGCGCTTGTCTGGCTTGTCAAAGGGTTTGCACCCGACCAGGAGTAAGGCCAAACCAATCACTCGCTTCATCGTGCCTCCGAGCGGCTAGACAACGCTATCCGCTCGGCAAAGTCGGTACAAGCTCAGAGAAGCAGACGGCGCCGAATCGAAGATCTAGGTGCTGTTGCCGCACCCTGACCCTGTGTGGTTGACCCAGAACCCCGGACAGTCGGGTCCGGCCTGGGGCGACCCGCGCGGAGTCGCGGATGGGATCGAAGAAGTGGAGTCGGATCAACACGCCGGAGGAGAAGGCGAACGCCACGGCGCGGGCGAGCGAGATCGGCGCAGCCGCCGTGTCGCGGGAACTCGACATCTCAGCGGGGACGCTGTCGTGCTGGGTCTTCCTGGCGCGGAAGGCTGGTGCGTCTGCCGGTTCGGTGAAGCCGCAGGAGGCGCCGGCCCCGGCTGCGCCGGCGGAGCCTCCGGCAACCCCAACGAGCGCCATGTCCAGCGTACCCGTGTTCACGCCCCTCGTCACGGCCGCCCTCCTCCTAGTCTAGTCGCGATCCCGCTGCGGAAGCGCTCGGGATGCCGCATCTGTTGGAGGGCTTGTCCTTGTGGGCGGGGACCCTCCTCCATCCCCCAGGCGAGGCGTAACCTGACCCACTACCACGGGGTCTTCGCGTGCCCGAACTGCCAGGGCCGGCTCCGGGTCCATGCCGTGGTCCAGGGGAGGTGGGCGACGCGTCGGGCGTCGGGCTGCCTCGGCCGACCGTCCACCACGCCACGCCTGTGGAGCGCGAGGGGACCGCCGGCTGCGGCGTGAACGCGGCGAGGGGCGTCCGCTCCATGGAAAAAGGTGTGCCTTGAAGTTAGACATCGCGCAGGCCCGATCGAGTAGCCTACGGCTGAACCGACCGTTTCAGAGGCTCGCGGGGGACTGCCCACCCCGTTGGAACCGGCGCGTGCTGCCCTTTCCGGGAGGCAGGTGGTGGAACTAGCGAGGGAGCTGCACCATGGCGAGGGCTTATCCTATCTGTCACCACCTGGTCGTTCGCAGCGGCGAGGTGCAGCGGGGTCTCCCCGTTGTGGTCGTGGTAGGTGACCGAGGCCCCGCGGTCGAGCAGCAGCGCCATCGCCGCGACCTCCGGGCCGCCTCCTGCAGCGCGGTCACCCCGCTCGCGACGAAGTCCACGGGCGCACCGTGGTCGAGCAGCGCCGCGACGACGTCCACGTGGTCGCGGCGGCCGCGACCTGGAGCGCCGAGGTGTCGCGGTGGGTCGACGTGGGCGACGTGCCCGCCCGGGAGCAAGCTCCGCACCGTGTCGACCTCCACGACTCGCGCCGCAGCGATCAGCTCATCCGCCGACATCCACACCTCCCGCCGCACCGTAGCGCTCGCGGCAGGGTGTCGGAGCGGTTGTTCCACAACTGTTCCAATCGGCGGGTGGTGGTTGTGCCCGCCTCCGCGCTCAGTTACGGTCGGCCCGCTGGGGGGGTAGTCATGAAATTTGCCGTTCAATTGATTTTTGTTGCCTGCAAGCCCGAGGGGCAGCCTCAGAGCCAATCGACATCGGCGGGGCACACGGTCGCGGCCGCGGCCACGGCGGGCGCGCTGCCGTTGGAGGAGCGGCTGGCGGTGACCCTCGACCCGGCGGACACCGCCTGGGCGCTGTGCACCACCGACGCCGCGCCCGACGACGCGATCCTCGTCGAGTCGACCACCGCTGCGGCGACCCACGAGCTCGTCGTGCGCGGGCTCCTGGCCGCCACCGACTACTCCTGCGAGGTCCACGCTGGCCACGGCGGGGAGGCGACCGCATCGTTCCGATCCGGCACGGTGCCGGATCTGCCGGCCCTCGAGGCCACCACGACCGGCGACGGCGCGATGTCCGGCGCCTACACGTTGTTCAACGTGCAGCCGAGCTGCACGGCCGAGGCCGTCTGGCTCGTGATCGTGGACCCCGACGGCCACCCGCGCTGGGCGTACCGCGTGGGCGACCAGTTCGAGGGTGACATCGACGCGGCGCTCACCGGACCCGACCGCGTCCACCTGGGCGGCGGGTGGGGCAGCCAGAACGAGGCCAGCCCCAACCGCGGGGTGTTCCGCGACATCGACCTGTCGGGCGAGGTGCTGGTCGAGCGGGACGCGCCGGACTTCGGGCTCGGCTTCAACCACCACAGCGAGGCGCTGCCCGACGGCACCTACCTCGGGCTGACCGGCCACCACGACAGCGACGGCGTGGACACCTGGTACGGGGTGGGGGTGGAGCAGTGGTCGCCCACCGACGGGCTCGTGTGGAGCTGGGACAGCCAAGCCCTGGTGGACGCTGGCCTCGTCGCGAAGGACCCGTACAACCCCTATCCGTACAACGCGAACTCGGTGAAGTCCGTCACCGACGCGCTCGGCGAGGCCGTGTGGGTCAGCGAGTTCGGCGATCAGGCCCTGTGGCGCATCGACCGGGCGACCCGCGAGCTCACCCTGCGGTTCGGTCACGGCAAGGACTTCGCGCTGGTCGACCCGAACGGTGACCCGCTGCCCGACTCGGAGTTCCCGTACGTCCAGCACGACCCGGACTACCAGGACGACCGGGTCCTGGTCTACGACAACGCGCAGGGGCAGCCCGACGGGCGGGGGAGCCGGGTCGCCGAGTACCACCTGGACCTCGCGAGCCAGGTGGCGACGCTGCTGTGGAGCTGGACCGAGCCCGGCTGGAGCGACCCGGTCGGCGGGGACGCGGACTACCTGCCGAACGGCAACGTGCTCGTCACCCAGACCTACGTGTCGTGCTTCGCGTACGGCGACGACGTGTCCGAGATCGTGGAGATCGAGCCGCCGTCCACCGTGGTCTGGCGCATGCCGCTGCCGGACGAGGGCTGGATGGTGTACCGCAGCGAGCGCTACGACGGCTGCGCGGCGTTCTCGAACGCCCGGTACTGCCCGGCGGTCGCCGACCGCGTCGCGGAGCTCTCCGCCGGGCGGTGACCGTGGTGGTGGGGGCCGATCCGCCACCGATCCGGTCGTGCGGGCGCTGCCCTGCACGGGTTGGCACCGGGACCCGGAGGAACGATGTCGATCGCCGCGCACTTCGATGCGCTCGCTGCCTCGGCCGACCGTCCACCACGCCACGCATGTGGAGCGCGAGGGGACCGCGGCTGCGGCGTGAACGCGGCGAGGGGCGTCCGCTCCATGGAAAGGTGTGCCTTGGAGCGAGACATCGCGCAGGCCCGAGCGAGCAGCCTACGGTTGAACCGACCGTTTCAGAGACTCGCGGGGACTGCCCACCCCCGTCGGGACCGGCGCGTGCCACCCTTTCCGGGATGCAGGTGGTGGAACTGGCGATGGAGCTGCACCATGGCGAGGGCGCTTATCCTACCTGTCACCGACGACCCGCTGTTCGCGCACGTTTCGGACGAGGTCGCCGCCGCGGCGGCCGAGCTCGGCTGGGGCTACCAGATCCGTCGGAAGTACGCCGCCCGGGAGCGGCCGGTCTGGGAATCGGGCGTCGTGGACTACGAGTGGAAGCTCGTCCCGTCGCTCCGAGGCAACCTCGGATCCGCCGTGTCCGATGTGTTCGACGAGGGCACCTACTACGTGCTGTCCGTCGGCCCGGCGCTGGGCGTGTTCCAGCTCCAGCACGACACGTTCCACGCGGGAAACCTGGGCATCCACTGGAGCCAGGCCACGTACACCCAATTCCGAGCCGTGCTCCCGAACGACCAGCCCCCGCTGTACGGGTTTCCACTGCGCGCTCACCTCGTGAACCTGGCGCGCCGGTTCGGCCCGAACACGTTCTCGCGGACCTGACCGAGCTTACGAGTCGCGGATGCTCTCTCCGCCCGCCTACGGCCAGCTCCCCGAGCGATTCTTCGCCCGCCAGTCCCCCGTCCGGGTCGCCGCACCCCGAGTCGTGGCGCTCAACCGCGCGCTGTCGATCGACCTCGACCCGCTCGTGTCGTCAGGGCGGACCGCGAGCCGCCGAGCGCCCCAGCCCGCGGAGGCTGCGTCGTGCCGGCCTCGCGGACAGCACCAACGCCCGCAGCCGAAGGCGGTGCCAGATCCCCTGAAGGGCGATCCAGATCCCCAGGAAGCGGTTCCGGGAACCCCGAAGGGGATCCGTATGCCTGCACGAGTTCCTGGCCTATGGTCGGGAACCAGGCAAGCCGTGACCCCGCCCAGGAACTCGAACGTACGGACGTGGCTCGCCACGAAGTCCGGTACGCGCTGGGTCGCCGTCACCTCGGCGTACGTGTAGTTCGACGCCCCGAGGACCGCGACGAACAGCTCCACCTCGACGCCCTCGCCGGTCTCCTGGTCGACGATCTGCGGCTTCTTGCCGGAGTAGTCGACGAACAACTTGTCGCCCGCGCGATGCTCCTGCCGCATCACGAGTCCGTGCTGCTTCACCCACCGCCGGTAGTGCTCGCAGAACTGCGTGTAGCCGTAGCCCTCGGGCGTCCCCTCCCGGTACTCCATGTGCAGCAGCTCGAGCGTCACACCGGGCTTCAGGCGCTCCGCGTGGACCTGAGCGAAGTCTGGCAGGGCACGGTCCCGCTTCCCCGCCACCTCGGGCGGCACCTTCGGGTACAGTTTCTCCTCGATCTCCTCCTCCGACAGCGAGTCGATCGCCGCGACGTCGAGCCCGGCGATCGCCGCGCGCGTCACCACGCTCGCCACCGCGCCCGGGCTCACTCCGACCGCCCGGCCCACCTCCCGATGCGAGCGGTGAAGTTCCAGCTTGAGCCGCAGGATTTCCTTCGTCTTTCTCATGGGTTGTCTCTCCGCTGCCACCTGCGCCCCTCCTGGCTGGGCGCCGACTACCCCTGCATCAGCCCGATCACGATGATCCAATCCCGGTGATCACGATGGTCCGATCCCAGTGTTCACGTTCGAGCGATCCCGGTGATCACGATGGTCCGATCCTGGTGATCACGTTCGAGCGATCCCGGTGATCACGATGGTCCGAAATCCGCAGGCACCAGGCCAACCACCGCCGGCGGCGAGAGTGGCGCTTCCGGCGCGCCAGCGTCCGCTCGGCTCGAATTGCCGATTCGGCGTCTCGGCGGCGGGCGACCTCCGGGGGTTGGCGCGACGGCACCCCCGGCTTCGTCTCAGCGCGCTCGAGCTCACCGAGAAGCTAGCGGCGCTGGTGCTGCGGCCTCGGGTCCACTCGGTCCACTTCCACGGCGAGTCTCGGCCCTGGGATTGACCGCCTCACGGCGTGCACTGGATGTCCAGGAGCGTCTCGACCCCGTCCACGACGGGGACATGGAGAGTGGTGCCCTCGGTGGTGTAGTTCCCGGTGAGCAGTCGGCAGCGGTTCATGTCCGGATGGTGAACGGTGATGTCGTACCAACCCTCGTCCATGGCTCCCACCAGGAACCACCCCCCGGCCCCGGTGCCGGTCTGGGACGCATAGGGCACGTTGTCCGCATCGAAGTGGACGACCTCCACACCCGAGCCCGGTGAGACCGAGATCGTGGCCCCTACCACCTCATCGTAGTTGGCGTCGACCACGTACCCGCTGGCGTTCCCGGTGCCCGGAACCGGGGGGTAAGGGTAGCCGGCTAGCCCGTAGACGCCCGCGTTGAACGACTCGGCGTACACGGCGAGGTCCCACAGCAAGCCCAGCTCGTCAGGACTAATCAGCAAGGTACGCCTGCCGTGATCGGCGAGGTCGAAGCTGAGCGCGGCGTTCGTGTGGGCCGGCACACACAACGAATACTGCCCGCCGGCGCCGGCGGTCGTGCACGGCCCGTCCAGCGCGCAGATGGAGGTGCCGGCGGCAGACTCCGACCCGCCGTTCTCGTCATTTGCGTACACCGACCCGTCCACCCGGACCTCGTCGTCGGCGCAGCCTGCGTTGAACGGATCCTCCAGCGGCCAGTCCATCGCCCAGGCGCTATCGATGAAGATCAGGCCGGTGTACTGATCCCGGACGACCTGCCACCAGCCGGCGATCTCGTAGGGCTGGTCGTCGAAGAACGAGTCGTCGGCCGTGAAGTCGACGAAGGCGTCGCCCACGCCCAGTTCGTGGAGCAACCGCTCCGCCGCGCGCGGGTCGTAGGGGACGACCTGGGGCTCGTCCCACCCGGACCAGCCGATCCGCACCTCGTAGCCGGCGAGCGCGAAGGGCCGGTAGGCGTCGCCGAGCGACGCGTGGAGGAGGGTGCCCATGCCCTCCCAGGTCCCTTCACATCCCCCGACGTAGGCCTCCCCCTCGGGGTCCCCGTAACGACCCGTCAGGCTCTGGGTGTCGAAGCCCAGGTGGGCATTGTGGGCCCAGATCACCGTCTTCGCGTCGGGGATCGTGAGCCGGTGGATCTCCTGAAGCAAATAGGTGTTGGCGCGGTCCCTCGCCTCATAGCTGGCCCCGCAGTCGGTGGTCTGGGTGACGGATGCCTGCTGCCAGCCCTCGAGCCCCACCAGCGAAACACGCGCCCACGCCAGGGCGTCCTCGGAGGTGGCGGCGACGAGGGCCGCTTCGTTGGTGTCGAAGTAGTCGACCACGGCGGCCAGGCCAGCCATGCACGCTGCGTTGTCCGCCTCGTCGACGCCGGTCAAATAGAGCTCTGTGTAGTCCGACGAATAGTACAGGCCGTTGGCATCCCCCCGATCCACCCCGAGACAGGTGGAGATCCCGGCGCTGAGCGCCGGAGCGTCCGCCGGAGCGCTCTCGGCGAAGTACGCGTCGAGCAGCGGCCCATCGTCCCAGGGTTGCTGATTGTCCCAGCCCCAGATGGTCACCGGATCGTCGGGGTGCTCCTCGTTCCACTCGCACATCCACTCCAGCATGTCGCGGAGCGCGATGTCCTCCCACACCCAGAGGAACTCCTGGAGCGCGTCGTCCGACGAACCCCTGCAGGTGCGGACGTACTTTTGCGCCGCGAGGATGTCCTCCCAGGGAGACTCGTAGCCCACCGCCCGGAAGCCCTTCTCCTCGACCAGCGCCTTGACCAGCCGGAACTTTGCCTGCTGATAGCCACCCGAGGTGTGGATGGTTTCGCCAAGACCAACGAACTGCGCGTCCCCGACCGCGTCGAAGAAGGGTGCAAGGTCGTCGGGAGGGAGGTCTTCGTCTAGGCCGTCGAGGGCCCAGACGCCGGGGGCGACCGGCTCCCGCGCTGAGGTCTCGTCGGGAGTCGCGCCGCCGTCTTTCCGGGTGCACGCGAGCAGTGCGGTGAAGAGAAACATGGCGGAATTCCTGTAAGTCTGGCCCGTGCTCGGCCGGTCCCGTCGACCGATCCCCCGGACATCGAGTACACGGTGAGCGACCGTTCGACCGGCGCCCCGGCCTGCGCTCGAACAATCGTACTTCGGTACCGACGGCCAGGTGGCATTCCGCAGCAGCGCGCAGCAGACGGTCCGACGACGGAGGGAACCGGCAGCGTGGCATCGTTCTGCAGCTCACCAAGGCGACGCGGAGGACCCAGCCGCTGGTGCCGACCTCGCGGGCGACGCGATCCGCCCCAGCGCCTCGTCGAACGAGGTGGCGCCGCCGAGATCCACCACCGGCCCGCGGCCGAGCGCTCGCGAGCGCGGTCTTGCCGACCCCCGGCCGTCCGGTAAGGCACACGCGGTGCGCCTGCGCGAGCGCCGCGTCCAGGCGCTCCCGGTCGCGTGCGCGGCCGATCCGCCCGGGGGTTGCGGCGGGCAGCGGCTCGAAAGCCACCCGCGCCGGCGACGGTCTTGAGGTGGCGCGGGCGGGCGGGGTCGACCACCACCGCGGT
>JBEBJC010000888.1:0-3813 GCA_040080105.1 Myxococcota bacterium | reverse complement strand
CCGGCGCGCGCACCTCGAGCGCCGAGGCGGTCGCGACCGCGCGGGGGTTCACCTCCGGGGTGAGCACCCCGCGGTCGAACGGCAGGTCGAGGAACGCGAGCGCCCCGCCCAGCACCTCGGCCGGGTCGCGCACCAGCGCCTCGTACCCGACCGAGTGGAACCGCAGCGGCAGCGTCTGCTGCCAGTGGTCGAGCAGGCGGTCGGCGCCCTCGATCCACGCCGCGATGCCCGGCAGCGACGTCGCCCACGCCAGCCCCGGGCCGAACGCCTGCCGGTAACACGAGAACGCGGTGTCGCGCGGGTCGCGGGTCAACCGGATCACCCGGGCGTTCGGGAACAGCGCGGCGAACACGCCGAGGTGGAGCAGGTTGTTCGGCATCTTGTCGGTGACCCGGTCGCGGTCGCCGCCCGCGCCGACCAGCGCCGTGAGGTATCGGGCGCGCGCGGCCGCCAGCGCCTCGGGTGAGGTGTGCGGCAGACCCGCGACCCAGTCCGGGTCGGTCGGTCGGCGCAGGCCGATCGCCGCGTCGCGCAGCGCCTCTAGCTCGCCGGCGGCGCCGATCCGGGGGTGGCGGGACAGGGCCTGCTCCAGCAGGGTGGACCCGGTGCGCGGGACCCCACGATCAGCACCGGTCGGTCACTGTCGGCGAGCGCCGCCGACGGCCACCGGAGCGAGCGGGTCCGCGCGATCAGCGAGTCGACCGCCGCCAGGTGCTGCGCGGGGTCGAAGATCAGCCCGCGCCCCTCGTTCGCGACGGTCCACGCGGCGAACGCCTCGTCCGGCCGGTCGAGCGCGTCGAGCAGGTCCCCGCGCGCGTGCAGCAGCAGGGTGCGCTCGCTCGGGCTGGCGTGAGGCAGCGCCCGGTCCACCCGGCGGAGCGCTGCGTCCGCCTGGCCCACCGCGCGCCCGACCGACGCCGCCGCGACCGCGACCCGGGGCTCGGGCTCGGGCGCGGACGCGGCGAGGGCCCACGCGTCGGTCAGGTGGCCGCGTCGCTCGAGCAGGTGGACCGCCGCGGCGACCACCGCGGGGTGGTTCGGCGCGGTCCGCAGCCCGGCCGCCAGGTGTTCGCCGGCCTCGTCGAGGCGGCCGGCGCCGGTGAGCGCGGTGGCGAGCCGCACCCGGGCGTCCAGGTGGGTCGGTGACGCAGCGATCGCCCGGCGGAAGCACCCCTCCGGCTCGTCGCGCACGCCGCGAGCGGCCAGGGCGCGGCCGAGCTCACACCACGCGTCGGCCCACCCCGGGGCGAGCGCGACCGCGCGGCGGAGCGCGTCCTCCGCGCGCGCGTCGTCGCCGAGCGCGGCCCACGCCACGGCGGCGGTGTACCAAACGTCGGCGCGATCCGCCGCGAGGGCGGGTCGCAAGGTGTCCAGCGCATCGGCCGGCCGCCCCTGGCGGATCAACCGAGCGCCGGCGGCGAGCCGGTCGGAGGGAGCCATGTCCGCCGGATCGGTCGTCGACCGGCGGACTGTAGGGTCCCGCCCCCTCTCCTGCGGAGGAGAGGGAGGTGACGGTCAGTTGTTGCCGGCGGTCTGCGGCAGGTGCTCTTCGTTGAGGAACCCGTCGGTCTTCTCGGGCAGCGTCGGGTCGCAGAACAGGACGTACCAGCCCTTGGTCTGCTTCTGCTCCTCGTCGATCATCTCGGAGAAGTCCGGCAGCGCTTCGCCCTTCATCAGCTCGCGCACCGAGGGGGACGCCTGGCCCGACCGGATGCAGTGCGCGAACTTGTCGCGGCGGACGTTGTTCATCAGGGTGGAGGT
This sequence comes from Myxococcota bacterium, assembly GCA_040080105.1. Taxonomy (GTDB): domain Bacteria; phylum Myxococcota_A; class UBA796; order UBA796; genus JACKER01. Next base: position 2,052 of record JBEBJC010000888.1, on the reverse strand, counting down.
CACCACCTCGCGGCAGTTCCCGAGCTTCTTCCGGTTCCCCTTCTCGCACACGTCGAGCTGGGCGTCGTTGATGAACCGGTACCACTTGTTGACGAGCGCGTCTTCCTTGGCCCGCTGCGTCATCTCGGTCTGCTCCACCAGCGCCACCTCGGTCTTGGCGAGCTGCTCCTTCGTCTGGGTCAGCTCGACCACCAGCCGCTCCTTCTCCTGGCGCGCGATCTCCAGCTCGGCGCGGGCCTCCTCGAGGTCCTTCTTCGCCTGCGCGAGCTCGGCCCCGAGGCGGCCACCGCCGCCCCCGCCGCCGCTCACCTGTGCCGCCTTCGCGCCCTCGGCCTTCTCGAGCTCCTCGACCCGCGCCTTCCGATCCGCGACCTCCTTCTCGAGGATCGTGATCTTGTTCTGCGCGTTCTCGAGCTCGGTGACCTTCGTCTCCAGCGAAGGCGCGCACGCCTCCGCCAGCTCGGCCGCGGACAGGTCACGGGGGACCTTCACCTCGACCTGCTCGGAGGGCTTCGCGACCCACCCGATGACGATTCCCAGCACCGCCCCGAGGGCCAGCGCCGCGATCGCGGTCGCGAACGGGAGGAATACAGCCACAATCCCGGTGGCCCCTCCCGAGGAACCAGAGCCCTTCACCGGCTCCGTGTGCTCGTCGTCGCTCATAGTCACCTCGTCGGTCGTCAGCGAACGTCAGAATGTACCAAGGATCGCGCTCTGCGGGTCGGTCCATCGAGGCGTGAGCCCCACCTCTGCCAGCTGGGCCTCGATCGCGGACCGGGCGCCGACCACGACCCACACGCGAGGATGGCCCGCGTCGTACCACCGCGCGGCGGTGGCACGAATCTGCTCGGCCCCGATCGTGTCGGCCGGCACCATGGCGCGCAAACCCTCGACCGGGCTGCGGGTGGACAGCGACCGACGGTACAACGAGGCGGCCCGATCGGCGTTCTCGAACGTGCGGTTCCAGTCGGCCGCGAGCGACCGCCGCGCCGAGTCGAGCTCGTCCTGGGTCACGTCCTCGTCGATCATCCGCTGCAGCTCGGCGTTGATCTCGCGGATCGTGGCCGCGACGTTCTCGGGCTTCACGTCGACCCCGACCGTGATCGAGCCCGCGGCCGGGTCACACCGGTAGCCGGAGTTGGCGCCGTAGGTGTAGCCCTTCTCCTCGCGCAGGTTCTTGTTCAACCGCGACAGGAACGTGCCGCCGAGCACGAAGTTCGCAGCCGCCATCGCCGGGTACTCGGGCCCGAACCGCGGCCCTTCCATCCGCAGCGCGATCGACACCTGCTCTTGTCCGGGCATGTCGACCGCCACGACCTGCGACACCGGGGTCGGCACCGCCAGCGCGGCGCCAGGGGGTCCCTCTCCGCCGAGGCCCTCGGTGATCGCCCGGACCTGGGGCTCGACCTCCGCCCACGCCACGTCGCCGACCACCACCACCTGGATCGGCGCTGAGTGGATCCACTGGTCCCAGGTGGCCCGCAGCGCGCGGGGCTTGACCGCGCGGAGCTGGTCGAGGTCGGGACGCACGCCGTACGGATGGTCCGCCGGGAACCACGCGAACGCCATCGCGGCCGAGCTGACGTTCTGCTGGGACGAAGGCCCGTTGACGGTGAAGTACAGCTCCTGGTCCTGGACCCACCGCGCCACGTCCTTCTTCGGGAACCCGGGGTCGCGCAGCACCAGCGGGGCGAGCTCGAGCGCGTGGCCGAGGCCCTCGCGCGGGACCGACACCGTGAGCTCGACCTCGTGCATCCGGATGTTCGTCCACAGGTCGAGCTCGTTGAGGTCGCGCTCGGCCGAGAGCTCCGCGCTCGACAGCCCGCCGCCCGCCGCGTCCGCGGTGGCGCCGAGCGCGCGGCTGACCTGGGTGGGCATGCCCGCGAGCTCGACGTGGCCTTTGCGCATCACCACGTGCACCGCGACCTTGCGCACCCCGGGCACCCGCACGAACCACGCGGTGACGTTCGGGCCGAGCTCGTGCACCTCGGGCTCCGGCAGGTCCATCAGGGTCGGCGGCACCACCGCGGGAGGCCCGGAGCGGTCCGGCAC
>JBEBJC010000887.1:0-3826 GCA_040080105.1 Myxococcota bacterium | reverse complement strand
GCCCGCCGTGGAACGGTCGAACTTCAGGAACAGCTTTCCGTCGGCCTGCCGTGTGAACCTGTCGTGCGACAGCGGGGGCCGCTGGACGTAGCGACACAGTCGCTCCGGCGCCTCGAGGTCGTGGGGCTCGACGGGGGACCGCGGCGTGCAGGTTGAACCCCGCCGCCGCGCAGCGGTCAGGGAACGGGACGAACGCCGCAGCGACCCGCACGGCTCACTCGCTCTCGACGAGGAACTCCCCTTTTGGCGGGAACAGCTCCCATCGTGACAGATCGACGAAGCTCACGACCCGCGTGGCCTCGTCCGACCCCTCTTCCGGGCCCGCACGCACCATCAGGATCCGGGAGACGCTCGACCACCGGCCGGTGACGAACCCATCGACGCGGAACTCGACCGGCGCCCCGGTCGCGGGCCAGACCCGCAGCAGCGCGCCGGGGCCGAGCGTGAAGGTCTGGGTGTCGACCGGCATCGACGAACCCGAGCTCGAATCGCAGTCGATCTCGATGTCTTCGATCGCGTCGGACAGGCGGTCCAGATCCCCGGACGCCAGCTCGAGTCGGACGGTCGGGACCGGAGGCGGGTCGTCCACCGCATCGTTCGGCGTGCGATGGGCACATCCCGACCAGGCCCACCAGAACCAGAACAGCATGCGTCCTCCCCCGCCCGCTCGACCGGCGGGCCGCTGGACCGTAACGCCGGAGCCGGCGTTACGGGGGCGCACGGAGTGAACATGGGTCTTCTCGACACTCGCGGACGTGCAGCTTCGCCGCCAGCGGCGCCTCGCCAGTGAACCCCGGGACGACGTTCGCGATCCACCCGATGAAATAGGCCCCCGGCTGACGCGCCTCGTCCGGGAACAGGTCGGCATACGCGCGGAAGTCTGCCTCGCTCAGGGACACCCACACCCCCCAGGTGAGCGCGGCGCCGGTGTCCCGGACGGGAAGGCTGAGCAGCCCCTTGGCGTAGAACTCCCGGTCATCGATCACGCAACCATCGGCGGTGAGGTCCACGCGCGCCTCGCGCTCCTCAGCAGGGACCGCGCCAATCGGCCAAGGGTGCCGCGAAGTGCCAGTCAGGCCAGCCGGCGTGCATCTCGCCACAGCGCTCGCAATGGAACTCGAACGTGTCAATCACTCACGGCTCCCGGTCGCGCACCGCAGCGAGATTCAGTCGCAACGGCACTCAATCCACATGCAAGTGGTCCGACCAGCGGTCCTCGAAATTCAGCACTTTGCAGTCGCAGAATGCGCCCGAGTCCCGGAGCCACGCCAGCACGCGGAGGTGTCGAGCACGCGCGCGTCCAGGAATCCCGTCGCGGAGTGATCGCACTGGACAGGTAGGATAAGGGAGGGCCTCCGCCATGGTCCCGCTGCATCGCCGGCTTCCCTGGGCATGGGCTGGAGGGTAGCACGAGTCGTGCGGTCGGTGCGGCGTTGACGCCCACCCGGTGGAAACGCGGCGTTGGTTCGTGGGGCTCCTCGGGCTCCCGTCGGCGTGCGCGACCCCAGGGCACACCTCTCCCCGGAGCACGTCGTGGTCCCCGGGCAACGTCAGGCGGCCACGGGCGGACCTCGTGCGCTCCACAACCGCGGCGTGGCCGAGGGCCGGTCCAAGCACTCCTCGCACGCGGCGAGGAACGTCTGCAGGTGCTCGTCCAGCACCTGGTACAGCAGGTCCTCTCCTCGCGCGGCCGGGACGTACGCGGACATCCCTCTCGCGTGCTCGCGGCCGCTCCAGTCCGGACGTCCTCCCGCCTCGAACTTCCGCCTGGAACGTCGCGCCTCCCGGACGCACCCCCTACCACCGTCGCGCCGCCGCGTCCAACGTCGGATGGACCAGGCGGCCGCCCGTCCCCTCGCTCCGCTCGGGCGCGGCCAGCCGCCTGGTCCATCCGGGCGTTGACGTCGTGCTCGTCGGGATAGAAGTGGCGCATGACGACCCTGCTCTGGAGTTCTCTCGCGGCGTGCGAGGGGTGGTTCACGCGGCCGCCGGCCCCAGCCGGCACCGCTTGGGCTCCGGTCCTCGTCCGAGACGTGCCGGCGGGGGCGGAGGTCGGCGCCGCCGACGTTGCGTGGATGGCGCTGCCGGTCGAACTCGTCCCGGACGGGGCGGGTGCTCCTCAACCTGGTGGGCAACGCCAACAAGTTCACCCACCGCGGCGACGTGGAGGTGTACGCGACGATCGAGGGCGCCGGCGGCGACGAGCGGCTGGTCGTCGAGGTCCGCGACACCGGCATCGGCATGTCGCGTGAACAGCTCGCGCGGATCTTCGAGCCGTTCACGCAGGCGGACAGCTCCAGGCGGACAGCTCCGCGTCGCGCAGGTACGGAGGGACCGGGCTCGGGAACATGACGAGCGCTCCACGGCTCGCATGGTGACGCCGCACCGTCACGTCGGCTCTCCGAACACGAGCAAGCGTCCCAGGCCCGGCCGTTCCGGCTCACACCTCGAGATTCGGTCCGCGAAAGCCACGAGCTCTTGCCTCGCATTCTCCAGTGCCGCGCGGAACTGAGAACTGGCGATTATGACCTGTTGATCGCAAGGGGGCCAGAAGACGGGATCGATGTCATCACCAACGCACTGCACCTCGAGTACGTCGTCGTGACGAACCACGTGCGGCGCTGGATGTCCGTCGAGTGCAACACGGCCGTGCCGGAAATGCGGATCGAGCACCGCCGCCCACGTCTCGTACGAGGAGAGGTCACCGCAGCACTGCGGATATAGCACTCGTCGACCATCGATCTCCACCACGAGGCCACCGAACAGCGGACACGTTTCCTCCGTAGACTGACCGGCGTCGACCAACGGGGCAAGGTGCCGACCCACCAGTGCGGGGATGTCTTCCGTCGGCACATCCGCAGTCGCAACGAAGCCGAACTCGGCGCTCGCGGGCGGTTGCTTGTCGAGCGACCATCGGATCACGGGTACGACAGTCACGATCGTATGGCGGCTCATGGCGTCTCTCTTCGACAAACTGGGTTCCACTGCGCTGAACGCAGACGAAGCATTCGTGAACAACGAGTTGAGCGGCGGTCTGGTGATGCATCGCTCGCGGGCGGTTGCTTGTCGAGCGACCATCGGATCACGGGTACGACAGTCACGATCGTATGGCGGCTCATGGCGTCTCTCTTCGACAAACTGGGTTCCACTGCGCTGAGCGCAGACGAAGCATTCGTGAACAACAGAGTTGAGCGGCGGTCTGGTGATGCATCGACGTCCTGTTCGCGCGAGTGCGCGTGGTGCGATCGTCCACAGCACGGCACAACGATCCTCACCAGCACGCGGCGTGGCCTCGAACGGTTCCGTCTCAACAGGTGTCCGGCGACGTGACGGGAACCGCACCTCATGGACTCTCCGACGGATGCATGAGCGCCATGGCGCGTGCAATCGCGTCCTCGCGTGAAATCCCCTCGCACTGCGCGACCGCAAGCGGATGCCGCGTCGGCTCCAGTTCGACCCACGGCCGCAGCGGGTACTCGCGGACGTGCAGCTTCGCCGCCAGCGGCGCCTCGCCAGTGAACCCCGGGAAGGAGACGCTATGAACCGCACGACCGCCCTGGTGACCCTCGCGATGCTCGGCCTGGCCGGCCCCGCCGTTGCGGGTGACATCGACGACGTAGCGCCGGCCAGCCTCGCTGCGACCCTGGGCAGCGAGGATCAGCGTGAAGACGGCGTGGAGGCCCAGTCGCGGCGCGGCAAGTCCGCCGGCGCGCGCACCACGCACACCAAGACCCGCACGACCACCGCCAGCCCCAAGGGCGTCAAGGTCACCCAGTCGAAGTCCGCGACCACCACCGCGCGCGGCCCGTCGCGCCCCGTGGTGACG
>JBEBJC010000886.1:0-3827 GCA_040080105.1 Myxococcota bacterium | reverse complement strand
CCCGAGCACCCGCGCGATCTGATCGACCATCGCCCGCGGGGTCACCGCGCCGACCCACCACCCGCAGTCGGCCAGGCGACGCGCGAACCGGGCGTCGTACGCGGCGCGCGCGTCGGGGCCGAGCGCGCAGAACCCGAACCCGCGCACCCCCTCCGCCACCAGCTCGCGCGCGAGCGCCAGCTCCGGCTCCTCGGGGTCGAACAGCTCGAAGTCGCTGATCACCGCGACCACCGTGCGTTCGGGTGTGGTCACCCGGTCGGCCGCTGCGCGCAGCGCCGGGTACAACAACGTCCCGCCGCCGAGCTGCGCGGCGAGCAGCACTTCCAGTGGATCCCCGACCTGGCTCGTGAGGTCGACCACCCGGTGGTCCCACACCCACAGGTCGACCTGGACCGCCGGCGCCGACGCGAGGATCGCCGCGCTCACCGCCGCGTGGATCAGCGACTCGACCATCGAGCCCGACTGGTCGACCAGCAGCAAGATCCGCCACGTCGGCCGGATCCGCTGGCGGTTCCGGAACGAGGGGTGGTCGATGCCGAGCTTGCGCTGCGCGGGATCCCACCGGCGCAGGTTGCGTCGGATCGTGCGCGACCAGTCCACGTTGCGGATCGTGCGCAGCGGCCGCGATCCGAGCGACGACGGCGCCCCGAACAGCGCGGGCTCACACTCGCGCCGGAGCTTGGCCGACAGCTGATCGACCACCTCCCGCACCACCCGGCGCGCCTCGACCCGCACCTCGGGCGACAACCGATCCCGGAACGCGAGGATCGCGCTCACCAGCTCGATCGACGGCTCGAGCGTCCGCAGCAGCTGGGGGTCGGTCACGAGCTCGGTCAGGCCGTACCGCGCCAGCGCGTCGCGCTCGAGCACCTCGACCGCCTCGCGCGGGAACGCGACCCGCGCGCCGCGCAGCCAGTCGAACGTGGACACCACCCCCTTCGGGCCGGTGGCCGAGCGGTGGGAGCGCGCCTCGTGCTCGCGGTCGTACAGGAACTCGAGCACCCGGTCCCGCGCGACCGCGCCGGCCGGGTCACCCGCGTCGTCGCCCGGGGCGCCGAGCGACGTCTCGGCGTGGCGACCGAGCACCAACCGCCAGCGGGCAGCCGCGTCCAAGACCGAACCCCCTGCGGGTTCGGCTAACGCATCGCCAGGTCGACCGGTCGCGACACGGCCTCGGGGGCGAGGTGCACCCAGAAGTGGTGCCCAGGCAGCTCGAGCGGCGCCCGATCGAGCCGCACGATGTCGCCCTCGCCGAGGTAGCACCGCACCTCGGTGCGCGCGTTCCACCCGTTGTCACGGCTCGGGGGCTCGGCGCGCACGTGCAGGGCGTGGGGGGCCACGAACCGCTCGGACGGCGTGTCGGTCCCGGCGTAGAACCAGCCGTCGACCTTACACGGGCCCTCGAGCGCCGCGCGCTCCTCCATGGATCCCCCGGACGGCCCATCCTCCGCCCGGGGGATCTCGGCCGAGCCGACCAGCAGCTCGACCGGAGGAGCAGTGGACCCGAGACCCCCAAGACCCGGATCCGTTGCCGCGCCTGCGATCGAACGGAGCTCGTTCGCCGGCGCACTTCGGCGGGATGGGAGCCCGCCGAACGATTGACTTCGGCGGGATGGGAGCCCGCCGAACGATTGACTTCGGCGGGATGGGAGCCCGCCGGGTGTCTGTGTTTCTGCGCTGCCCGCGGCCGTGGGCTCCGCACGGGCGACCTCCGCCACCACCGCCGTGCCGATCGACAGCGCGAGCGTGGTCACCACCGCCCCGAACGACACCAGCAGGACCGCCGCGGTCGCCAGCGTCAGCGCGCCTGCGCCGAACCGGAGGCGATCCGCCCAGTGGTGCTCCCGGACCAGCGCCGCCGCCTTCTCGAGCGCCGGATCTTCGGGCAACGCGCGCGCCGCGTCGCGGAACAGCCGGGCGAGCCGGCCCGAAGCGCGGGCGCGCCTCAGGGTGGACTGCCACCGATCGAAGGCGTTGTCGCCATAGATCGGGGCGTCGGTCGGATCGAGCGGCCGGAGCTCGGGGGTGAGCCGGCGCGCGAGGAACGCCGCGAGGGCGCGGATCTCGTCGTCCGAGAAGTCCATGGCGGGGAGCCGGGGAAGGAGGTGGGGACGAGGCAGAAGTATTGTCAGGTCAAGTGGTGACCCTAGAAACTACTTTAGCAAGTCGCCCACAGGATGCAAGGTCCGTCCGTCGACAACCGGAATCACAGGCGTTCCGAGAGGTTTATTCTGGTACCGACGACGAGACGCGCCGCTCGACCGCGCGCGCGAGGGCCGCCGCCGCGGCCGACAGCGCGTCCTCGGCGGACGGTTCGTCGCCGGTCAGACGTCGGGCGACCGCGGCCCCGATCCGTTCGAGCTCCGCGGGCACGAACACCGAGAACGCGCGGCGCAGGTCGGGGAGCACCCCGGCGAACGCCTCGTCCGGCAGCGTCGCCACCACCTGGTGCACCGCGTCGAGCAAGTGGGGCGAGGCCACGAACGTCGAGCGGGACGTGCGCAGGAGGCCCTCGAGGAACGCGCCTCCGCGCCGGACCTCGACCAGGGGCCCGCGGAGGTACGCGGCGAGCTCGACCGCGACCGCGCGAGGCGTGGTCTGCCCGAGCGAGCACCGGATCCCGTTCGCGCCGCCGCGGATCAGCGGGTGCGCGCCGGTGTCGGACACCAACGCCGACAGGCGCTCGACCAGCGTGTCGCGCGGCGCCACCTCCTCCCCCTCGGCGAGCGCGAACCGCACCAGCGCCGCCAGCTGGTCGAGCTGCTCGACCGCGCGCAGATCGTCGACCGAGGCCAGCGTGGGGATCCGGAGGCAGGCCCGCTGCCAGGTGGCCTCGACCAGGGGATCGAGCGCGGCGTTGCCCTGGGTAGGGAGCGCGTCGCGGTACCGCTTCAGCGCCACGAGGTCGACCAGCGCCGCCACCAGCCGCCCGAACGATCCGTCGACGGCGACTGCGTCCGCCACCTGGTCGAACAGCGCCGGGAGGCGATCGAGCAGCCGGGTCCGCGCCCCTTCCAGCAGCAGCCGGGCCGAGGCCTCCGCGTCGCCGGCGCTGTCCGCGCGCGCCCGGTCGAGGGTGTTCGCGGCGGCCGCCTCGATCGTCGGGCCGAGGTCCGCGGTGGCCCACAGCTGCTCGTCGAGCTCGTCTCCCCGCACCACCCCCCACCGCTCCAGCGACAGGTGCAGGTCGGCGCGATTCACCCAGTCCGGGCCGCGGTACGACTCGCCGCTGCCGTCCGGCAGCTCCCCGAACATCGGCAGTCCGAGCCAGCGGCACCGATGGAAGAACGCGGACTTCGCGCGGTGGCGCTCCTGCTTGTCGGGATCACACCGGACCTCGCGGACGTCCGGGCCGAGCTCGATCCGGTGGGCCCGCAGCTCGGCGTAGAAGTCCTCCACCAGCGGCGGCCGGCCGGCCTCGTCGGGCAACGCCCCGCGCGCGTCGCCGACCAACACCCGCTCGGCGATCTGCACCACCGCGTCGGCGTCCTGTTTGCCGAACGCCGCCCGCGCGGCGTCGAGCAGGTCCTCGGTCGCGAGGCCGCGCCCGCCGCGCAGCTCGGACAACCCGAGCGCCACGGTGACCGCCCCGACAGCGTCGGCGGTTCCGATCGCGCGCCCCGACGCGCGAGCCGCTCGCGCGATCTCGACAAGTTCCGTACTAGCCGCATGACGCCGGCGCAGATCACCGAGTACCAGCGCAACCGCAGCGGCTTTGCCTTGCGCCGCTCGGTCCTGGACCAGATCGAACGCGGCATCGCCCACCGCTGGCTGGGCAGCCATCCCCTGCTGCTGGTGGTTTCGCGCACGCCGGATGCGGTCTACGC
>JBEBJC010000885.1:0-3828 GCA_040080105.1 Myxococcota bacterium | reverse complement strand
GGTCTCCACCGTCCCCGCGCCCGCGGGCAGCTCGCGCCCGAGCCACGCCACCAGCTCGGCCGACCGCGCCTCGTCGGGCTCGTGGAACAGCGCCCGGTGGGTGATGCGGGCGCCGGTGGCGCCGAGCCCAGTGCGGGCCAGGCCGTCGAGGCCGACCAGCACCCGCGGACCGGTGGCGAACCCGCTCGGCAGCCGCCCGGGCTCGCGGGTGATCACCCCGCGCACGGTGAAGGTGGCCGAGCCGACGCGCACCGGGTCGCCCACGCCCACGCCGAGCCGCTCGAGCATCGACGGCTCGACCAGCACGCCCTCGGGGTCCAACAGCTCGGACAGCGGGCGGGCAGGCTCGAGGGTCGGCGCGCCGTAGAACGGCCACCCGGGCGACACCGCCTTCAGCTCGGCCATCACGCTCCGGCCCGGCGCGCCGTCGGCGGCGGGCGGCCGGGCGACCATCGTGAGGAAGTCGACCGTCGACGCCCGCTCGATCTCGGGGAACACCTGCTCCACCGCGTCGAGCGCGGGCGGGAGCGGGCGCGAGCTGCGCGCCACCACGTCGGCGCCGAGCAGCGGCCGCGCCTCCATCCGCACCGCGCGCGACACGCTGTCGCCGAGGCCGGCCACTGCCACGATCGCCGCGACCCCGATCGCGAGCGACGCCACGAACGGCGCGAGCTGGGCGCGCGCGCCGCGAAGCTCGCGTCCGAGCACCACCAGCCACGGGATCACCTCACCTCCCCGGTCGAGCGGTCCTCGCCAGGAGGACCTTGCTCCACCTGCCCGTCCCGCAGGTGGATCCGCCGGTCGGCCCGCGCCGCCACGCTCGGGTCGTGGGTCACCAGCACCACGGTGGTCGAGGAGCGCCGACACAGCTCGTCCATCACCTCGAGCACCTTCAGGCCGGTGGCGCCGTCGAGGTTGCCGGTGGGCTCGTCCGCCAACAACAGCCGGGGCGCGGCGACGAACGCGCGGGCGAGCGCCACCCGCTGCTGCTCTCCGCCGGACAGCTGGCGGGGGTAGTGGTGGCCTCGGCGCGCCAGGCCGACCGCGTCGAGCATCGCGTCGGCGCGGGCCCGAACGTCGGGGGCGCCGAGCAGCTCGAGCGGGAACTGCACGTTCTCCCGGGCGGTGAAGTGGTCGAGCAGCTGGAACGACTGGAACACGAACCCGAGGGCACCCCGGCGCCACCGCGCCAGCGCGTCCTCCGACCGGGCGTGCAGCGGCTCGCCGTCCACCCACACCTCGCCCGCGGTGGGTCGCTCGAGCCCTGCGAGCAGCGCGAGCAACGTCGACTTCCCCGACCCGCTCGGGCCCACCACCGCGACCCGCTCTCCGGTCGCCACCTCCAGCGACAGGTCGGCCAACACGGTGAGCTCACCCGCGCCCGAGCGGAAGCGATGGGTCACGTGACGGAGAGTGATCGCGGCGTTCAGGTCTCCCCCAAAATCAGCGCCCCGCGTTCGCGGTGAGCCACCAGCACAGGAGCACCGAGGACGTCCCTCGGAGCAGCCAGGTCCCGCTCCGGCATCCGAGCCACGCGAGTCGGACCTCGTCGAGCACCGGGTCGCGGATCGGGGGCGGTCGCCCGCCGCGCTCGACCTCGACCAACGGCAACAGGCTCGCCATCGGCACCTTGTCGGACAGGTGCAGCTCGCGCGCGAGCAGGCGCGCCTCCTTCACCTTGCCTGAGCCGTGCAACACGATCGCTCGGGCGGCCTGCGCGATCGCGCCGTACCCCGTGTGGCCACCCATCACCGACACGAACAGGTCGAGGACCCGCAGCGCGCCGGCGGTGTCGCCCGACGACAACGCGCAGATCGCGACCTCCAGCCCCACCCCACCTTCGATCGCGCCGTGATCGTCGACCTCGGAGAACACCTCGGTCGCCTCCGCGAGCCGCCCGGCGAGGAACAGGGCGCGCCCTTCCCCGAGGCGCGCGAGCTTCGCGAGGTGATGTAGCCCGTGGGCGCGGGCATACCGGCCGACCTCCACCATCCCCTCCGGCCCCTCGCCCGCCAGCGCCGCCAGCGACGACTGGTAGCGGAGACGGATCGGGTCGGGGCTGGTGGCGACCGAACGCCGGGCCAGGGCGACCAGCTCCGGCACCTCGTCCGGCGGGACCAGCGGCAGCAGCGCGCGCAGCAGCACCGGATCGGTCGCCCCTGCGGCGCGCCGCGCGAACAGCTCGGCCCTGAGCTCCCGATCCTCGGCCTCATGGGGGTGAGAGAAGGTCAGCGCGGCCGCGAGCCCGAGCACCGTGTCCCGCAGCGGCGGGTCACACCGGAGGCGCGCCGCGGTCATCACCGGTCGCACCCGCCCCACCGCCGGTCGCCGCTCGCTCACCTCGCGCAGCGCGATCAGGACGCAGAGGAGCTCGGAGCCCTCCGCCACGCCCCCCGCCACCAGCAGATCGTCGAGGTAGCGCTCGACCCGATCGACCCCCTCGATCAGCGTGTGCCGCTCGAGCCCCGCGCAGAACGACAACCAGCGCGGACCCGCCGCCGCGTGGGAGTCGGCGCACGTCTCCGCCACGAACGTGCGCACCGAAGCCGGCAGGCGGAACCAGCCGCCCCTCGGCGTGATCACCCACGCCCGCCGGACCTGTCGCTGCAGCACCGGCAACACCTCGGCGAGCGGCCTGCCGCTCACCTCGGCCGCGGCCTCGAGATCGAAGTCCCGCTCGAACCGCGCGAGGGCGCCCATCACTGCGCGGTCGTCGGGCGGGACCGCCGCCCACGCCCGCGCGAAGGCACGCCGGAGCGACCGAGGGACCGGACCGTCGTCGACGAGGTCCAACCGGGACACGCTCGCCGGCAGCTCGGGGCCGACCACCGCCAACGCCCCTGCCACGATCTCGACCTCGAGCGGAAACCCGTCGAGCGTGTTCGCCACCCGCTCCAGCTCGGTCGGAGGGAGGGCCACGCCGACCGCCTCCAGCCGGTTGCGCAGCAGCTCCCGCCGCTCGTCCGGGGGGAGCGGTCCGACGCCCACGACCTGCTCGCCCATCACCCCGACCGGTCGAGCGCTGGTCGCCACCACCGCGGTGACCTGGGCGAGCGCGGCGAGCAGCTCGGCGTCGGTGTGCTCGGGGTCGAGGTCGTCGAGGATCAGCACCGGTCGTGCGCGGGCCGCCTCCAGCACCCGCTCGCGATCGACGGCGGCGGCCGGCACCAGCCCGAGCGCCTCGCCGATCGCCTCCACCAGCTGCGGGCGAGCCACCACCACCGGCGCGGACGGGGCGACCAGGCGGGCGAGCCGGGTCTTTCCGGACCCGGGTAGCCCCACCAGGGTGACCAGCCCGGGCGCGCGCAGGAGGGAGGCCAACCGCGCCCGCTCGGCCTCCCGCCCGATCCACCCGCTCGGAGCAGGCGCGGCGCCGCTCTCCCACGCGAGACCGATCCCGTGGACGGTGCGCAGGTGGACCGGGCGGCGGGCATCCTCCCCGAGCTTCTTGCGCAGCCGGGCCACGAGGGCCTCCACCGCGCGGGACTGCACCCGGGGATCGGCCTCCCACACCTCGCGCAGCAGCACCTCGTACGACACCACCACCCCCGGCGTGGCGATCACGCGCTCCAGGAACCGCACCTCGAGCGCGGTGAGGGGGTGCTCGACCCCGTCGATCCGCGCGACGGCCCGCGGGAGGTCCAGCGAACCGTTGTGGATGGGGACGGCCGTCACTGTGGGGACCTCGTGGGCAACCCGTCACATCGTGTAGCACGCCCACCACGTAGCGCCGAGCGATGTCGGAGCCAGAGGTGAACGATGTACCGATCGATGCTCGTGGGATGGATGGTCGCCTCCGCGTGTGGCGACGAACGGGGCGGCCGGGGT
>JBEBJC010000884.1:0-3828 GCA_040080105.1 Myxococcota bacterium | reverse complement strand
CTACGAAGGCACCTCGCAGATCCAGCGGTTGATCATCGCGAAGGAGTTGTTCGAGCGGTCGCTCTGATGCGCACCGTGCTCGTCCTGATCGCCCTCGCGGGCTGCAAGAAGAAGACCCCGGAGGTCGCGCCGCCCCCGCCGCCCACGATCCCGCCCGCCACCCTCCAGGTGGTGAGCGTGTCTCCCGGCCGGATCGATCCTGACCAGGCGCGGACCGTGAGCGTGTACGGCAGCGGGCTGGCCTCCGGCGCGCTCGTGTCGGTGGGCGACGTGAGCGCCACCTCGGTGTCGCACCGCTCCGACAACCAGCTCGAGGTCTCCCTCCCGGGGCTGCCGGCGGGTCAATACGACGTGCGGGTCACCAACCCGGACCAGTCGGTCGACGTGCTGTACGGCGGCCTGTCGGTCGCGATCGCGCCGGACGCCATCGGGTGCGAGTTCGTCGCGCTGTACTTCGAGACGAACCAGACGAAGCTGCTGCCCGCGGCGGTGCGCACCCTCGGCGAGCTCGTGCCCTGCTACGAGCGGACCGAGCTCCCGATCCGGATCGCCGGTCACGCCGACGCCCGCGGCACCACCGACTACAACCTGAGCCTGTCGTACAACCGGGCGCTGGTGGTGCAGGAGTGGCTGGTGGGCGCCGGGATCGGGAAGGCCCGGCTGCCGGTCACCTCGTACGGCGAGGAGCGGCCGGCGCAGCAGGGCACCGGAGAGGCGGTGTGGGCGCAGAACCGTCGGGTCGAGCTCACGATCGACTGACGGTGCGCGCGTAGGCCCGGTCGACGGCGGCGTCGATCGCGGCCGAGTCCTGCTCGCGCGCCGCCGCCGCGATCTCGTCCCATGGCCCGTCCGGCGCTGGGATCTTCGCCAGCTCCACCCCCTTGACCCGAGGGGCGCGGAACCGGGCGCCGTACCACTCTCCGACCACCCGGGCGCACAGCAGCCCGAGCACCGCGTACGGGTCGATGTCGGGGTGTCGCGGGGCGGCGACGTAGCACGAGTCGAGCGGGAACCGGCGTCGGGTGTCGATCGCCGCCCGCAGCTCGACGCCCGAGGTCCCGGCGATCACCACCTTGACCGGGACATCGAACAGCTCGGCCCGCTTCGGCGCGACGTAAGGCTTGCGCGCCAACATGTCGTCGGGGCGGTACCACAGGTACTCGTCGCGGTCGGTGATGGTGAACCGGCCCACGTCCCGGCCGCGGCAGGTGAGGCGATCCTCGTCGGTGCGGCGGCCTGGGTGCACGTACCGGGCGTAATCGCCGCACACGACCCCCATGTGGAACCGGACGTGGTCCCCGAGCGGCGCCCCCGCGAGTTCCGGGGCCTCGCGGGTGGTCCAGGCGTCGGCCCCCATCCCGAGCCGCGCCTCGATCGCGATCCCGTCCGGCCCCAGCGCCCCGACGGCCCGCCGATCCGCCGGGCCGGTGATCACCACGACCGACCGCACCGTCGCGCCGAACGTGTCGGACGGCAGCTCGAGCACCGCGTCCACCCCCGCTCGGGCCAGCCGCGCGCGGGTCGCGCCCCAGCTCCCGAGGGACAGCAGGCTCTCCGGCAGCACCAACGCGAGCCGAGGCGCCCGCTCGAGCGCGCGCTCCACGAAGCAGGCCGCGAGGTCGACCTTGTCGGTGGCGAGGGCGAACCGCGCCCACAGGTCGGTCGCCCGCGCGCGGTCGAGGTGCTGCGGGCGGACGAACGGCGGGTTGCCGACGATCCAGTCACCCGCCGGCACCGCGCCGGGAGCGAGGGCGTCGGCGCACGACAGCTCCGCGGGCACCCCGGCTGCGGCGAGGGTGGTCCGCGCCGCGTCGACCGCGAGCGGATCGAGGTCGAGCCCGATCAGGCGCGCGCTGGGCGCGTAGCGGGCGACCGCGATCAGCCAGCGGCCATCCCCACACGCGGGGTCCACCACCACCTGGCCGTGCAGCTCCGGGGCCAAGCGGCGCGCGACCGCGTCACACACCCACCACGGGGTGGGCCACGCGCCCGACCGCTTCCGATCGCGGGCCGAGCGCGCGGCGAGCCACTTGTCGGCCGCGGTCAGGTCGGGTGGGGCCGACATGTACCCCAGGACGGGGTCCGAGGACCCCCAACGGACGCCTGGGCGGAGTCCGCCGTCATGCGCGGTAGATCTCGACCCGCTCGAGCCGGACCGTGCCGTTGCCCATCCGCGCGATCTTCGCCACCAGGTCGACCCCGGCGGTCGCCTTGCCGAACACGGTGTGCTTCCCGTCGAGCCACGGGGTCGGGACCTCGGTGATGAAGAACTGCGAGCCGTTGGTGTTCGGGCCGGAGTTCGCCATCGACAACACGCCCGGGCCGTCGTGGCGCAGGCTCGGGACGATCTCGTCCTTGAACTTGTACCCGGGGTTGCCGGTCCCGGCGGCGAGCGGGCAGCCGCCCTGGATCATGAACTCGGGGATCACCCGGTGGAACACGGTGCCGGTGTACAGCGGGTCGGTGGTGGTGGCCCCGCTCGGGCGCCGCCACTGGACCTTGCCGGTCGCGAGCGCCACGAAGTTGGCCACGGTGCGGGGGACCTGCTGTTCGAACAGCTTGACCTCGATGTTCCCGGCGGAGGTCACGAAGCGGGCCATCAGCTGGCCGGCCCCCGGAACGTCGACCGGCGGCGCCGGCGTATCGAGCGACATACGGACTCCTGTCTCTGCGTGAGCGTGCATGATATCGGGCCGGTCCGGTCGCGCAACGTCGGTGACCCGGGGTTCCCATGCGGTTGTTGTTCGTGTGCAGCGGGAACATCTGTCGGTCGCCGATGGCGGCCGCCCTCGCCGATCGGCGGATGCTCGCGCTCGGGCGCGACGTCGAGGTCCGCTCGGCCGGCACCCTCGGGCTGGTGGATCGACCGGCGGAGCCGCGGGCGGTGGCGGTGTGCCGCGAGATCGGTCTCGACCTGACCGAGCACCGCAGCCGACCGCTGACCGCCGAGCTCGTGCGGTGGGCCGACCGGATCTTCGTGATGGAGGACGACCACGCCCGCGCAGTGCGCGAGCTGGTGCCGGAGCTGCGGGAAGACGCGGTGGTCGCGCTCGGGCCGCTGGTCGGCAAGGCCGAGATCGCCGATCCGATCTCGAGCTTGTTCAAGGGCCCGTACCGCACCGCCCGCGACGAGATCGACGCCGCGCTGCAGCGCGCGCTCAGGTAGGCCCGAGCCGGCCGAGCACGTCGAGCAGGCCGTGCAGCAACGTGTCGACCGGGACGGGCTTGGGGATCTGGCGCGCGACCCGGTCGCCGAACAGGTCGTGCAGGACCGAGTCGGTGCACGCGGTGTGCGACACCACGAGCGGCGGGTCCTTCATCCGCTCGATCTCCTCCAGCAGCACCAGGCCGCCGAGGTGCTCCACGTGCTCCTGGTACCGCCGGGCGCGCGGACCCAGCACCCGCTGCGGGTGGTCCCCGAGCGGGATGAACAGGTCCATCACCACCAGCGTCCACCGTCGCTCTTGCAGCAGCTCGACCGCGCGCTCGACCGTGCCGGCCACGACGACCTCGGCCGACAATGCGTCCGACAGGATGTCCGCGGTGAGGGCGACGTTCTCCGGCTCGTCGTCGACGAACAAGATCGCGTCGCGCGGCGGGCTCATCGCCACTCCATCCGGTCGAAGTCCCACGTCTTGTGCAGCTGCGCCCCGGCGGTGATCCGCACCTCGAAGATCCGCCGCCGGCCGTCGGCCGCCACCAGCGTGACCGTGTGGGTGCCCTCCGACAGCGCGCGGGTGGCAGGCGTCGCCGCGACGAACTTCCCGTCGACGTACACCTCGGCCGGCTGGCGCGCGTCGATCACCACCGTGCCGCCCGGCCCCGCGG
>JBEBJC010000883.1:0-3829 GCA_040080105.1 Myxococcota bacterium | reverse complement strand
GGGTGGGACCGGGGCTCCCGCCCGCTCGCCGAACCACGACACCCGCTCGCGCCCGAGCGGCACCAGCGCGAGGTGCGCCGGGGCGGCCAGGTGGCGGTACAGGAACACCTCGGCCCGGTCCTCGACCAGCGCCACCAGCGACGCGAAGCACACCGCGTGCACCGCCGCGAACAGGTCGTCGCGGATCACCAGGTCGGGCTGCCCCTCACCGGACAGGGTGATCGAGCCCTCGAACCGCTCGGCGGCCATCAGCACTTCGGGGGACCACTGGGCCTCGGGGAGGCCGGAGGACGGAGACGGCCCACCGTCGAGAGCCAGCGCGACCCGCATTCACACTCCGTCGAACAGCGGCAGGTAGCGCGCGACGCCTCCGTCGGCCAGGCCGTTCGGGCGCAGCTCGAGCGCCATGAACACCTCGTCGGGGACCGGGCGGTCCCACGACACGCCGTACGCGCTCGCCGGGCGGAACCCGAACCGCTGGTAGTACCCGGGGCTGCCGAGCACCACCACCGCCACGTGGCCGAGGGTGGACAGCCGCAGCAACCCCTCGCGCACCAGCGCCGTGCCGACCCCCTGGCCTTGCACCCCCGGGTCGACCGCCAGCGGCCCGAGCCCGACCGCGTGGGTGTTCCCGACCGACACCGGGGTGAACAACACGTGCCCGACGACCCGATCGTCGAACACCCCCACCAAGGACAACACCGCCGCGCGCGCGTCGCGCACCGCGTCGACCAGGTCGGCCTCGGCCTCGCGGCCGAACGCGGCTTGGTGCACCGCGTACACCGCGAGCGCGTCGGACGGTCCCTCGTTGCGGATCACCAGGTCCATCGGGGCATCGTAACCGGATCAGCGCCGCGCGAGCGGATCGGGGGCGAACCCGAGGGCGTGGTCGGCGAACGCCCGCACCGCGTCCGCCTCGTCCTCGGTGAGCCCGTACGCGGCGGCCACCGCCCGGTCGAGCGCCTCGACCGCCGCGCGCGTCGGGGCGGCCTGCAGCGCGACCACCGCGTCGCCGAGCGCCGGCTCGAGCGGCGGGGCGGGCACCGCGTGCAAGAACGCGGGCAAGAAGTGCAGGTACCCGCTGCCGATCGCGATCCCCCGGTACATCAGCGCGTACAACACCGCGAACACCCGGCTGTTCAGCAGCGCCGCGAACGCCGCGGTCCGGCGGGGGTCGGCGTCGCGGGCGGCGGCCACCGGGTACACGTCCTTGGTCACGTACACGCCGTCGGCGTCGAACCACCCGACCGGGGTGCGCGCGTGCTGGCACAACACGACCTTCGGGCGGGTGAACAGCGCGAGCGGGGGCAGGGGGTTGCCGGCCGCCCGCAGCGCCGCCTCGTCGTACCGCAGGTGGTGCCCCTCCCACCGGACGCCGAACGGCACGATCTCGTTCCGCCGGCTGAAGCTGCGCCCGCCGAGGTACGGCAGCCCGACCTCGCCCACGAACTGCTCGCGCAGCCCGCGCGCGTGGAACGAGCAGGTCGACCGGACCTCGACCTGCGCCCCGAGGGGATCGAACGCGCCCGCCACCCGCTGGAGCAGCCCGGCGAGCGGCCCCGGCGGCACGGTGATCCAGGTGGAGCCGAGCCCGGCGAGCCATCGGCCGACCTCGACCCCGGGCAGCGGCGCCCGGCCGAGCGGGACGTCCGACCGGACGGCGAACACCGCTTTGTACCGCTCCCGCGGCGGCCCGAGCACCACCACCACCGGGTACACCCCGATCCCACCGAACACGTCGAGCTCGCTCAGGTCGAGCAGCGCGTGGAGCTGCCCCTCGGCGAACAGCCGCCGGCGCAGGTCCTCGGCGTACCGCGCCACCAGGAACTTGTTCGGCAAGACGTACGCCACCGCGCCCCCGGGGCCCACGAGCTCGAGCCCGAGCACCACGAAGCACAGGTACAGGTCGAACGCGCGGTCGACGCCGAACCGCCGGCGCAGCCGCTCGCGCTCGGCGCGGGGCATGCCCTTCGCCTCGCGGTACGGCGGGTTGCCGACCACCGAGGTGATCCGCCCGGTGAACCGCTCGGCGACCGCGGGGTCGGTGGCGTCGGCGCACACCACCGACGGCAGCGGCCACCCCGCGCACGCGCCCTCCGCGTCCGGGTCGCGCCGCACCACCACGTGCGCGAGCAGCAGCCGCGCGAGCCGCGCCGCGTCGGGGTCGAGGTCCACCCCGTGCAGGTCCGCCAGCAGCGCGGGCCCGAGGCCGGGGCCGGTCCACCGCTCGGCCCGCAGCTCGGCCGCCTCGGCCAGGAACACCCCGCCGCCACACGCCGGGTCGAGCAGGCCGCCGCGGTCGGCGCCCGGGGTCTCGAGCAGCACCTGGCGCGCCACGTCGCGCGGGGTGAACACCTGCCCGAGCGCGCGGCGGCCGGCCTTGCCGCGCACCCGCCACATCTGGTCGAGCAGCGCGTCGAGATCGGTCGCGGCGGGCTCCGGGAGGGGCCCGTCCCACCCGGCTGCCCGCGCGAGCCACCGGCGGGCGTTCGGGCCGGGCGCGTCGCGCAGGGCGGCCGCGAGGGCGCGCCCGAGGAGGTCGGTCGACATCGGGACCCGCCTATCGCGGGCGATCGGGTTACGTCCGGCCGTGCGCGTCCGATCCGTCCGCCGAGGTCGCGCGCCGAACTGCTCCGCGACCGGGGTGGTGGTCGGCGCGGCCCTCCTCACGTCCGTGGCCGCCGCGGCCGTGGTCAGCGCGTTCGCCGACCAGTTCGCGCGGTGGCGGTCCGATCCGTCACCGGGGGCGAGGGTCCGGGTCACCGACGCCGGCGGGTGGCTCGCGCTGCCCGGGGTGGCGGCGCTGCTCGCGGTCGACGCCGAGGCCGCGGCGGCCGCGATCGGGCTCGGCGCCGCGCACGTCGGCTCCGACGCGCCGCTCGAGGTCCACGTGGCGCGCACCTCGCGCTGCCCGGTGGCGTGCACCACCTGCTACGCCGACAGCGGTCCCCACGGCGCGCCTGCCGACGTCGACGCGTTGGCGGCCGACCTGGCCGCGCTCGGCGCGCGGGGCGTGTTCGAGGTCGCGGTGGGCGGCGGCGACGGCCCCCCCGACGACGCGTTGTTCGCGATCGTCGCCGCGGCCCGCGCGGCGGGCGTGGTGCCGAACCTCACCACCGCCGGGTTCGGCCTCGATCGCGACGCGGCGCGGCGGCTGCGTGAGGCGGGCGTGGGCCAGGTCAACGTGTCGGTCGACGGGCTCGGGGAGACCTACGCGCGGGTGCGTGGCTGGTCCGGCGCCCCGCTCGCGTGGCGGGCGATCGACGCGCTGGTGGCGGAGGGGCTGCCGGTCGGGGTGAACACGGTGCTCACGCGCGAGAACCTCGACGGGCTCGACCCGCTCGGGCAGGCGCTCGCCGCGCGTGGGGTGGCGGAGTGGCAGTGGCTGCGGCTCAAGCCGGCCGGGCGGGCGGCCGCGACCTACGCCGAGCGGGCGCTGACCCCGGAGCAGGCGCACTCGCTGTGGGGGCGCGCGCTCTCGATCGAGGCCGCCACCGGGCTGGTGCTGCGGTGGGACTGCGCGATGGTGCCGTTCCTGGCGGTGCACGGCGTGCCGGTCGAGGCGCTCGAGGCGCTGGCGGTGGAGGGGTGCCCCGGGGGCCGGTCGCTGGTGGCGCGGGACGCCGGCGGGCAGTGGTCGCCGTGTTCGTTCGCTTCGGGCACGCCGGTCGACGCGTGGCGCCCGCGGGAGGTCGCCCCGCCCGAGCCGTGTGGGTCGTGCGCGTACCGCGCGGTGTGCCGGGGCGGCTGTCGGGTGGTCGCGGCGCACCTGGTCGGTGATCCACTCGCGCCCGACCCCGAGTGCCCGCGGGTCCAGGCGGCATGAAGA